>NZ_JAKKRO010000067.1:0-27889 GCF_025654235.1 Shewanella sp. SM32
GATGGTTCAATGCCTGTTGTGGCTAGTTGGTTTACACGCACAGCAACAGGGCTGGGATAAGCATTTTCAGGCCAATACCATTGGGCATCGAACGGTACTCTCAACGATTCGCTTGGGATTGGAGGTACTCAGGCGGCCTGATTATCAAATCACGGAGAAAGAATTGCTGGCGGCCTGGGTATTATTCGCCAATCAGTTGCTCAAATATGGCTATGCTATGGCTGATTTATGAGGGGATCCTTCAGTACTCAGTTTCAACATCGGTTCTTACCCGTAAAAAACTGGCAAATCTGGGCAAGCCATTGACAGTAAGACCAAGGTATTTATAGGTGATGATAGTGCCCACTGCTGGGGGATGTTGGCGCTCTGCGAGACTAAAACCTGTGCCAATACTAAAAATTCGGCCGTCTGGCGTTTGCACTTTTAATGCGCCCATCTGCCCTGCAAATTGACCTTTACCAGGGATATAAGCGATAACAGTAGCTTCAGCATCATAATAAGGTTTTAACTTCATCAGATGAGGATTGCGGCCACTGATATAAGTCGCAGAACTGCGATGCAGCATCAAGCCTTCGGCGCCTTTCGCAACTAAAGCATCGAGTTTTTGATACAGGGCTTCAAGGCTTTCTACTTGGAACTGCACTATGACTTCAAGATAATTCGATTTGCCACTCAGTTCAGTCAGCGCAAATTGATAGCGATGCTGAAAGTCGCCACTCGCCTTGGGGACATCGAACACCATAAATCGCACTTTGCGCCAATCATCATCCTTAGCCGAAGTTTGTCGAACTAAACTCGACATAGCTTCAAACTGGCCTCGCCCAAGCCATAATTCACCATCGAGAGGATAATTCGGAAAATTTACAGTAAACCAAATGGGTGTAGCGATGGCATTTCCCAGCCGAGTGAATAATTCCTTGCCATTCCAGTAACCTCGAACCCCGTCGAGTTTCTCACTAATCAAAAAATTTTGAATATTAATATCTTGCGAATTTCGAGTCGCATCAAACTCGGTAGCAAGTTGTATGGCAGGTGGTGAGGTTTGTGCGTTAACCGAAAGAGTTAAACCGCAAAGTATGAGCAAGCTGAGCTTTAAAACACTAAAACGGATGAAATGATTAAATGTTAAATTTCGTAACGGGTTTGTATGAGTCATTCCCTTGCCCACGCTGCAATATATCCTTCATCAAGCTTAGGCCGCACGGCTAAAGTTGCACTAAAATAACCGCAAAATTCACTAACTCCCTAAGTTAACAACGAATGTTGATGATCAAATTTGCTCAGTTAATTGTTTATGCACTTTTCATCTCAGGCTATACTGCGGCCAAATTTATGACTCAGTCAAATGTTAACAAAGACAACAGTAGGGTTTATTCCCCCCTGTTTTGAATGAGCAGAACCTCAGCGCTTTGTCGCTAACGTCAATTGGAAACACTATGAAACCAGCCAATAATCACGGTATTAAGCGCATATTCAGAGCGACGGGATTTTCGATGAAGGGCCTAAAGGCCGCTTGGATCCACGAAGCCGCCTTCAGACAGGAATTAATCTTGACGATAGTCATGTTACCCGTAGCCTTATGGGTTGATATCAGCACTATTGAACGCCTTATGCTGATTTTCACGTTGTTTATCGTGTTGATTGTTGAGCTATTAAACTCGGCAATTGAAGCTGTGGTTGACCGTGTCGGCAGTGAAATACACCCGTTAAGTGGCCAAGCCAAGGACATTGCCTCGGCTGCCGTCTTTATGAGTCTTGCGCTTTGTGGATTAACTTGGCTGGTTGTATTAACGCCGCTAGTGCTTTAATTCTTAGTTTCTAAACTGTCGCATGAGCAATCATTGAGCCATCGTCCCTTAAAAAGTCAATGGCTTGTTTGATCTGGGCTAAGCGGTCATTCTCTGCCCAATACGCAAGATACACATTTCGTGAAATGGCATTCGCGCCGCTGACGAGATGCAATTCGCCGCCGCGCAATGCATGTTGCACTAGATGCTCAGGTAAAAATGCGCAGCCGCCATTATTCAAGATGAAATCTAACGCAATACGTGCTGAACTCGTGTGCAGCGTTGGCACTGGCAGCGAGGCATATTCCTGCGCGTGAACAATATTGAACGCCGTACCCCAATCGACTTTTACATATTGCCCCGGCACAACCGCTTTTACCGTTTGACCTTTTAAGCTCGACACCAATAACAAATTAATTTGCCCCAGTTGCACTATCTCAAATTGATCAAGCTTTGGCGGATCGAATGAAATCGCAATATCTAGGGTACGGTCCATTAGCTGACGCGTCATTGCATTCGCGGGTAGCACTTCGGTGCGCAACGCCACGCCAGGTAAACCGACATGCAGTCCCTGTAAATAACCTTGCAAGTAAGCGTCCCAAATATTCGGCCCTGCACCAATGGCAAGCTGCGTTGTCTGTAACTGGCTGAGGGAAACATCTTGCTTAGCCCGCTCCCATGCTGTTAACACCGCTTCGGCATGACCAAGCATACGTTCGCCTGCTGGCGTGGGCTGAATATTATTACGTTGCCGTTCAAATAAGGCGACACCCAAAATGCTCTCAAGCTGTTTCACCCTAAAGCTCACAGCGCTTCGGGTGAGATAAAGATTCTCAGCCGCTTTACCAAAATGGCGAGTACGGGAGACTTCGAGAAAGGTTTTTAGTAAATCGGTATCCATAAAAATTCTTGACCAACATAGGCAAATTTTTTTGATTTATAAATCAATAATACTAGCCAATACTCCAGTTGCAAATCTTTGTATATCAAAAACTAGAGGGTATCTGCCATGTCTGAACAGTCTTTTTTTAACGCTAACAAGGGTTCTGAGACGTTTAACGGCTCAGTTGCTGCCAGTTTTGTCTCTCAAAAACGTTTCTACGACGACGCTAATTTCCCCAAAGGCTTTAAACGAAGCGGCGATTTTACCAATAAAGAAGCTGAACTCCTTGAATTGCATGGTCATGCGATGAAGAATTTAGCGGAAGGGAAAACGCTGCCTTGCACCTCTGATGAAGCCCAATTTGTGGAAGTCGCCAAAGGAAATATCGCCCCCAGTAGCTTGTTAGAGCAGATCTGGGTAAAGTATCGCAGGCTCGCCATGGGGAAACCCTTTTATGCCGTGGTTGGTACAGTGCATTTGCCTGCAACCAAGCCCGAGATAGAAATAGAGGCTGAGGCTGTATTTGATATTGAAGATGATGTTCAGGATGAACCTGAACCCGAGGATAAAGAATGAAGATTAAGGTTTGCTACTAAATGCGTGGTTGGATTTTATATAAAGAAACCGCGACTCAGCTAAAACCTGAATGGTATGAAATTGAGCGTCTACTGGCGGCAGCAAAAGCCGATAACATAGAGTTGGAAGTTTACGCACCTGATGAATTTGATCTGACTGTCACCAGAGAAGATAACAAGAGTATTTTATTGAATGGGCAAGCCGTCGAGCTGCCCGATTTTATCATTCCACGAATGGGCTCAGGCACGACCTACTTTGCTTTAGCCATTATTCGTCACTTAGAAAGATTAGGGGTATATTGCCTCAATCCATCTAAAGCCATTGAAATCGTTAAAGACAAGTTATTCTCCCAACAATTGTTGGCCGAGAAAAATCTGCCTACGCCTAAAACCATGTTGGTTAAATTCCCCGTCGATATCGCCCTCGTAGAACGCCATCTCGGTTTTCCTGTGGTGATAAAAACACTTTCTGGCTCACAGGGCAGTGGTGTGTTTTTATCCCATAAGGCGCGTGAATTTGACGATTTAATGCAGTTGATTGAAGCGACCAATAAAAACGCTAACATCATTCTGCAAGAGTTTATCGCTAACAGTCATGGGCGCGATCTACGCGTATTCACTATTGGTGGTCGTGTGGCGGGTTGCTATGAAAGGCGTGGTCAAGAAGACAGCTTCAAAGCCAATGTCAGTGCCGGTGGTTCAGCGCGTCCATTTCAGATCACTCCTGAAATTGAATGGCTCGCCACCCAAACAGCCAATATTCTCGATCTTGATGTTGCAGGTATCGATTTATTGTTTGATAACGGCCATTACAAAATTTGTGAGGCTAACTCATCTCCAGGGTTTGAGGGCTTAGAGTCCTGTTTGAATGTGGATATTGCCGCGCAAATTTTGCATTTTATTCGCATCCGTTTAGGCATGTTTAATAAAGATGAACCAAGTAGCCCAAAAATCGTGGCTGATAGCGTAGAGGCTGAGACTTCTACCCCGTCACCTCTATCGTCCTCTATCGAGACGAAATAGAAGTACTAGGACATATCAATATCTAGCGGGATCGTACCGCTAGATATTCTCAATATCGATGATTCTCCACCATGTTTGTGTCTATATCCATTTGTATCTCGCCCCATCCAACACAACAATCCTAAAGCCGTTCAGGAAGCACTTGCCCTTAGTCTTTCAATCCACAATTGATGTGATCGCTCACTCAAATTTCATTCAACCTCACGAGAACCAGCTCTACTTTTGTTTTGAATCACAATTTTTTGCATTTTTTAAAACATTTTGTTCACATTAAAAAATTTGCTGTTAAACTCCAAATGTTGTTTTTTTATGGCACTAAATTCTGACCTTATCGCTAAACATAATAAGAATAATGCAGGAGTCACTCCTTAACATGTCGATACGCCTATTACCCCTAATCATAGCGTCACTGCTCAGCACTCAAGTGCAAGCCGATGATTTTACTATTCAGTTAGGCGGCTTTTATTCGCAATCAGACACCAATATGGAAGTCACTAACCCTATTTCGGGTAATAATTTCACCTTAGATTATGAGTCCGATCTACAACTTGCAGAAAACGAATTTTTACCCTTTATCGAGTTAAATTATCACTTTAACGAACGGCACAATATCTACCTAGACTGGAAACAGCTTCATCGTAACGCCGAAACCCAAGCCTTAACCAAACCCTTCCAGCTCGAGATTAACGACACCATTTACGATATCAAAGCAGGCGGTAATCTAAATTCAACCTTAAACATTGATGTACTGCGCTTCGGCTATGGCTATGATGTATTTCAAGGCAGTAACTATGATGTCGGTCTATCACTTGGTTTACATACTATGTTTATCAAGACAGGTTTTGAAGGGGTGATTGGTGTTTGCGCTTCATCGGAATTACTCAATAATGTCTGCGGTAGCCAAGCAATTCCGCGCATTGTTGACGAAAATGTCACTGCGCCACTGCCCGACATTGGCATATATGGTCAGTATGAATTTGTTCCTGGTTGGCAAATCACCAGCCATGCACAGTATTTTTACATCAAACTCAATGATGTCAAAGGCGAACTGGTTGATATTAAAGTGGGGGTTAATGCACAAATCACCCCAAACTGGCGTATGAGCGTGGCCTATAACTACTATAAAGTTGACGTTGATATCGCCCAAAATTCGCCGAATAAAGATACTCAAATCGCCGATTACAACATCTATTACAATTTTATTGGCCCTATGCTTTCTATCAGCTATTCCTTTTAATTCTATAAAAATTTCTTCCCATATTGTATTAAACACCCCTCTCGCTCAAACAGTTGCCCGAACCCTAGCCCAAATTAGTGCTAAAAAATAAGGGCGCCTACTGGACGCCCTCATGATCCAACCCATTAAACCTATTTACGGCCATCCTGCTCACGTTTGGCTTTAAAGTCTGATGATTCAAGCCAATGGGGCCAATCTGAACCATTCGCTAAAGTGGTTATCATACTGGCGATCAAGTCTAGGTCTTGACTCACGCCCTCCAACGTCCAATTTGGATCATAATCATCGGCTCCTTGGTGATATTTATGCGCAATATAGTCAGGATCTGTATCCCCAAGACTCATAAATAACAATCCTGGTACACCTTGCTGGGCCAGCGCAAAATGGTCTGATCTAAACATCAATCCATTCTGTGGTCTTGGATCCGCTTTTACCGAACGGTCTTGGGCTTTGGCAGCTTTATCTAAGTATTGCTCCAACTCAGATACCCCTTCCCCATAGCGCAAAATGTAATCCACGCCTTTATTTACATTCATGCCATCGATATTTAAAAAGGCGACGATATTTTTGGTTGGCACACTGGGATGCTGAGCAAAATGCTGTGCACCAATCAGACCCGTTTCTTCTGCAGTAAAGGCACTGAAGAGCACCGAGCGATCCAGTGGTGCCGTGCTAGCTTGCTGTTTGAAGTAACGCGCTAACGCTAAAACCCCCGCCACACCGCTGGCATTATCGACCGCACCGTTTAAAATCTCTGACTTACCGTCTTCAATCACAGTGCCAAGGTGATCCCAATGGGCATGCATCATCACCACTTCGTCGGGGCGCGTTTTACCGGGCAGTAAAGCCGCGACGTTATGGGACTCGGCGCGTTCAATTTTATTGTTTAACGTGAGCTGCGCGCTCAACTTAAGTGGGATCGCATTAAAGTTTGGCTTGGCCGCTTGCCGTTTTAAGGTATCAAAATCCAATCCCGCTTTGGCAAAGATTTTTTGTGCGGCCTCGTGCTGAACCCAGCCCATCACGCCCACTTGACCTTGGTTATTATTGGCATCGACCAGAGTAAACTTAGTGCCCGTGTTGGAGTTTTGTACCACTCCCCAGCCATAGGCGGCTGGTGCGGTTTCATGGACAATAAACACGGCCTCAGCGCCTTGACGCGCCGCTTCCTCATATTTATAAGTCCAGCGACCATAATAGGTCATAGCATTGCCTTTAAATATTGTTGGATCTTGGGTCGCAAAGCCGGGGTCATTCACGAGTACGATGACCGTTTTGCCTTTTACATCTAACCCTTGATAATCATTCCAGCCATATTCGGGTGCATTGATACCATAGCCAACAAATACCACATCGCTTTTATTCAGGCTCACGGTGTCGGCGATTCTTTGGGTTCTCGCGGTAAATTCACTGCCATTAGCAAATTTAAGTCCGCCGATATCAAGCTGCATGTTTTGATCGGCACTAATTTGCGCCAAAGGAACCGCCTGTAAATAGCTATCGCCAAATCCGGGTTTGAGACCCATATCTTTAAATGCTGTCACTAAATAGTCTAAAGTTAACGTCTCACCTTCAGATAAGGGCGCGCGTCCCCCAAAAGCATCGCTCGCTAAGGTTTTCACATCGGTTCGGTATTGCACGAGATCGAGACTTTTCACAAATGCCGTTTCAGCAAAGACAGGTAATGAGATAGTGGCCAACAGACTTGTGGTTATGATTAAATTTTTCACAACTTTCTCCCAAGTTATTATCATTATTTGGTTTTAAGGATAGACTTTACCATATCATCTTTAATTTATGATGGAAGTCTTAGCGCAAACGGAGTCGCTGCATCCAAGAGTAAACGGTAATCATGTCTCCATCTGACCGATATTCTTGTCGTTGACCTAAACCTGACTGTAACAGAATAAAAAATAGCGAAACTTTAAAATATCCGTATATTTTCATTGAGTAAGGTAACAATATGTCGCTAGAGTTATTACAAGCCGCTGCACTGAACCTCAAAAAAGCAGTGCCTCTGATGCTCAAACATAAAATTCCGACCACACCCGTTAACTATGCGCTTTGGTACACTTATGTTGGTGAACAAAATCCCGAATTAAATCAACAACTCGATACTGTTATTGCCCAATACAACACTTGCCCTCCAGTCAGTAGCGAAATCTTGTATCGCCAATATGTTGCCGACCCAGTTGAACTTGATGTCAGAGAAATGCGCCAAAATCTGGATGCTATGGTGACAGAGCTTTCCCAATCACTCAAAGATACCAATCTAGATGCCAATGACTTCCAGTCACGTATCGAAAGTAATTTTGAAAAGCTCAACCGCATCGAAGACGAGGGCTTTAGTGTTGAGCAAGTACTCGATCTGGTCCGCAGCTTAGTGAAAGAGTCGGACAATATTCGCTCGAGCACAGAGTTCTTTACCGGTCAGCTGCAGAAGGCTCAAACCGAAATAGACGCACTAAAGAAAAAACTTGAACAAACAGAAAAAGACGTTCTCTACGATGCACTGACGGGCTGCTTTAATCGCCGCGCCTTTGACACTGATTTTGCAGGAATGATAGCCCAAGCCCCCTTAGGCACTTGTGTGATCTTGGCCGATATCGACCATTTTAAAGTGTTTAACGACACCTATGGCCACCAGCTCGGCGACCAAGTGTTACGCGCCGTGGCGAAACGGCTACAGGAATCCTGCCGCGATGGCACGAAACTGTATCGGTTTGGCGGTGAAGAATTTGCGATTATTGTCCCTAAAAGTCAGCTACGTATCGCAAGGCAACTGGCCGAAGCTATGCGCCGTGGACTCGAAAAACTCAGTTTAAAAGACAGACGCAAAGACGAACGCATCAATAATATCAGTGCTTCCTTTGGCGTCGCCCAATGGCAAGAAAAACAAACGGGTATGCAATTGATTGAAGCGGCAGACAAATTACTTTATGAAGCCAAACGCTTAGGACGAAATCGTGTGCTGCCTATCAGTAACTGATGGTTATAACTTAGCCTGAAGCCGATAATTCAGCTTCAGGCTAAGATGATTAACAAAGGAGCATTTTTTTGAAAGCTACATGAAGGATTTAAATTAGATTTCAGATTAATGTTTGAAACTGCGAGAAACAGTTCCAATATTCCCTTGCACGCCACTCCCTATTGAAACAGATACATTCGTACCGTGTGTTTCCATCGACTCATTTTCGACGGGTATCGCCTGCACCACAAACCGCAGTTCAGCACCACCTTGAAGTGAATCGAAGGGATAACACGTAATTAACGTTAAGCGATTATCATCGGATGGCGCCATAAATTGAGTTTCGGTTTCATGTACGACCTGAGTCGCCACCACTTCATAAATAATGTGATTGCCTTTAAGCGTTTGTAACGATAATCGACGCCCCACCGCCATGCCATTAAGTATCGCAAAATGCGTGTCCCTGTGGCCGGCAATCACAGTATTGCCTTTTTGCCCCGCTGGCGCACTGGACAACACCAGACTCGGACCAAAGGCCAAATTTCGCCCAGAAGCCCCCGCAAGAACATATAAACTGTCATTAAGCTCTGCTTCAATATTGTTGTTCGCCGCCACTTGCTCACGATGAATAGACAGCTTTGCCACGGGATAGGTATCCGCCCATGACCAAGGTTTATGGGATTGGCCATCAGCCAAGGTTTTAGTCCACGCCTGTTCAATCAAATACTGGGCAAAGTGTGCTTTAGCTTGCATATAGAGTCCCTTTCCTAACAATGTTGCGCCAATTAAAAATAATCCCACCACTAAAAATCGCTGTGTTCTGCTTTTGCTCATCGCGCTTAACTCATCGTTCACTGGTAAGTGCCACCAAGGCCGCCTTCTCTTCACGTCTTTGTCGAAGAATCGATCCTGTAAGAATCAAAGCGAGTAGCAAGGTCAGCGCACCTAATAACATATCCAAACGGCTTGACGTCGCGGTTTGCGGCAAGGCACCAAAAGGTTGCCAACCTAAGGGCAAGTGCTGACGAACCACGGCATCACGGCTCATTGCAGTTGAATCAATTGGGGTTAAGTCCACCGCCACTAAGCTGGTATAGGCGCTGACTAAGTGATAATTCATTGATAAGGCCGTCACTTGCTGTTTGACCTTGTCATCATTCGCACCATTTTTACTCAACTCCAATGCACCAATCTGTTTACGCGCCCACAGCAAATCTAAACCCGCACCTTGATGGGTCATCAATCCTGCGGAGTTGTCCTGCAGCGAGAGCGACTGTTGCCAGTTTTGATGCCCTTGGCGTCCTGAAATCACTAACTCCTGTGGCTCACGGGCGCTGCGCTTTAAACTCACGAGCACTGGCTCACCGCGGTACAGATCAGCAATCGGTGATGGCCAGTAATCGGGCACACTGCCATCATCAAAACGCACTTGAATATCGGTTAACACCGGATATTGAATTTTGCTGAGTAAGGCGCTGATCTTCTCATCGACCTCATCCACTTTGCCAATATAGGTAAAAGTGCCACGACCGAGTTCAGCCGCCCTTTGCATAAAGTGAGAATTAGGCGCCGAACCTATGCCGACAGTAAATAGGCGACTCTCACCAATTTGATAGCGGATCAAATCAAATAACGCTTGTTCATTGCCCACAGAGCCGTCGGTCATAAAGATCACTTGGCGCAAAGGCTGCGTTGCATCAAGCGATACACTGCCCAAGGATTTTGGCAAGGCAGCGTCCAGTGCTAACGCCATTTCAGTGCCACCATCGGCCTGTAAACGGCTCACAAATTGACGGGCCCGTGACAAATTCGACGAGGTCGCCGGTAATGGCATTGCAGAGAACTGAGACAAACTGGAGTTAAATTCGATAATGTTAAAACTGTCCTCCGGCTTTAGTCCTTTTAACGCGTATAACAGTGCATTTTTAGCTTGAACGATAGAATCCCCCGCCATAGAGCCCGAAGTATCAATCACTAAAATTAATTCACGGGGCAAACTCGGCTGAGTACTCTTTTCAACCTTAGGAGGCAACACCATGACGAGACTGTAATTATCATCATTTACGCCGCTGATTTTATTTGTCTCAAGTGTATCCTGAGACAGATTTTCGCCATCGAGCTTATGGGTTTTACCTTGCTGATTAAACACCCAAGCCATTGGGCTCGTGCCCTGCTGTACTCGCCATTGCAGCACAAAGTCACGATTAGCGGGCACACGTTGCGCCAGCGATACATCGACCGCGCCGCTGTTGTCTTGCTTGAGTTTGATGTCATGGTAAGGACTCTCAATGGACGCTTTATCAACCCCCTTTGCAAGTAAGACTTGAATGTCTGCCTTCAGCACAGGATCGCGTCCACTGGCGCCGTCCCGCACTGGTGCCACAATCCGGTCAGCATCAAACACCTGCGAACTTGTCACTCGGCTTGATTGGCGCACCTGTGCCATAGGATCATGTGAATCGCTTACACTTGAATCCGATGTTAATCCCGGAATATAACGGGGCGCGACCACCAGCGGAAAACGTAAACTAAACAAACCATCTTCATATTTAATGGTCTCCTGATAGTTGATTTCTACAATCAGCTCCTCTTGAGGTGCTAGGTTTGCGACTTCGGTCGTAAACATATTAGGCCGCTCTTGGCTCACTAAGCTGGCACGTTTGCCTTCAGCTTTCGCTTGCTCAAAAATCTGCTTGGCATCGGCCTTAGGATGAATTTGCCCTTCGATCACTCTCTGGCCTATATGTAATCGCAACGAATCCACCGCAGCCTCATTGGGCAGTGGGAACAAATATTGCCCATTCAACACAAATTCAGTGTTGTTGCGAAAAACCTGTTTCACGCTCACGCGATTACTTAAGCCAGAGACTTGCATCGACACTTGTGTATCGAGCGGCAAAGATGGCACCCAAGCACCGCTCGGCTGGCGATAAAGCAACAGCCCCTGCGTAATATCATCGTAATTAATGATGTGTGATTCTGCCGTACTGTGAGCACTATTTTGCCCGACCAATGCCGAAGCCATATTCTGTGGCGCAGATAATGTGCCGGTACTATTCGGCGAAGCCAATGCCACAAAGGGCAAACCCCAACACACGGCGGCACTGATCAGCAATACCGCTACCGCTTCACTCACTTCTTTTACCCTTTTCCCTGTGATCATCACAAAGGCTTCCTCTATTAACAAATATGAACTGATGTTGGTTGTCGTTAATATGAACGACATAAAATGGACTGCTTAAATTGACCGCTAGTCAGCAGCATGACTTGCAGTCAAGGCCAAATGAGGCTGTAGTGTTAATGTCACGCGGCGGTCGAACACATCCGATTCTCGGTCTTGGTCGGCTTGCAAAGGCGATAAAGCGCCAAAGGCTTGAGTGGTCATACGCTCGGCAGTGACGCCTTGCTTAATCAGGTAGCCACGCACCTCCAGTAGACGCTGCTCAGAAAGGGCTTGGTTGTAACTCTCATCACCACGGCGGTCGGCATAGCCCTTCAGCTCAAGATTGAGTTCTGGTGACAAATTCATCACCTCAGCCACATCATCTAATTGGGGCAAAAAATGCGATTCAACCTCAGAGGAACCGGTACGAAACTGTACGCTAAGCCCCAAGGCAAGTTCACTGAGCAATTGACGTTGCGCGGATAGCAACTCATCAAGCTCTTGCTGCGCCTTGGTATATTCGCTCGCCCGTTTTTCGGCGGCTTGCTGTTTTACACTCCACTCGGATAACTGGGACTCTTGCAAATGGATCTGTCTTTGCTGAACGTGCAGTGTGTCTGTATCGCTGACTGATTTGCCAATTAAGGTGCCAGTGAACGCTCCAATAATAGCCCCCACTGGACCACCGACTAACGCCCCCACTAAGGCTCCACCACCGAGGCCAATAAGGGCTTCCGGTTGTTCGTCCTCGCTTGCGTATTCGTCATCCATCGCGATACCGCTAGCATAGGCATCATTTTCTAGGGTGAGGTCTTGTCCTATCACTTGGTTTTGCAGTGAAACCCGCGCCGACACACTGGCTATAGGTGCGCTTAATAAACTCAAAACCAATAGATTAATTAGTGTCTTTTTCATCATCTCATTCCTTTTTGATTATTAGCTGAGCTTGGACTCGTACCTGAAGCAATCCACTCAACACCACATCAGGTCAAACGGGTACAAAACTGAATGGGGCTATTAAACACAAGTGGAATGGCATGAGCAGGGATGGAAAATGGCAATACAACTATCAATTGTGGCAACAAAATGGCAATTGCATTTGTGGCCTTTTTTCTCGGGTAAAATCCTGTATAGTCACGAAAACTTACTCCCCCAAGTCAATAGGAATACGGCTCTATGAAGCGTATCGCCATAGTGGAAGATGAAGCGGCCATTCGCGAGAATTACAAGGACGTGCTGCAACAACACGGTTACAGCGTGCAAACCTACGCCGACAGACCATCGGCCATGCTAGCCTTTAATACCCGTTTACCGGATTTAGCCATTATCGACATCGGCTTAGGTAATGAAATTGACGGCGGCTTTATGCTATGTCAGTCATTGCGCGCCATGTCGAGCACACTGCCGATCATCTTTTTAACCGCCCGTGACAGTGACTTTGATACTGTGTGTGGCCTGCGTTTAGGCGCCGATGATTACTTGAGTAAAGAAGTGAGTTTTCCCCATTTAACCGCACGCTTAGCCGCATTGTTTCGACGATCTGAACTTGCGGCCAGCCAAACGGCGCAGGAAAATCTGCTCGAACGTGGCCCACTGACCATTGATGCCAACCGCATGCAAGTCTATTGGAACCAGTTACCAATCGAGCTTACCGTGACCGAATTTTGGATGGTGCATGCGTTAGCCAAACATCCAGGCCATGTACGCAGTCGCCATGAATTAATGCAAGAGGCTAAAATCTTTGTCGATGACAGCACTATCACCTCCCATGTGAAACGCATTCGAAAAAAGTTTATCGCTACCGCGCCAGAGTTTGATTGTATTGATACTGTCTATGGTATGGGTTATCGCTGGGACAGCTTGGCCTGATCTATGGCTTAACCAACCTTTAAGCGCGCGGTGTTGAACCAGATAATCTTGGATGAATGAACTTTTAAACCCATTAATGCTGATCCCTAACTTATGACACGTTTCCCCTTTGGTCTACGCACTAAAGTCATCGGCCTTAGCCTATTCTTGCTCTGCCTACCTTGGTTGGGGTACCAATATGTGTGGGAAATGGAAAAGTATCTTCGCCACGGCCAAGAACGCACCTTAGAAGGCACCACTCAAGCACTAGCCACCGCGCTGCACGAGCGGCCGAAATTGTTCGATGGGCAAGCGAGTTTTTTAAAGCAAGTAGAAAAAAGCCGCGATCTATACGCCTATCCACTGGCAGGGGCGATTCTACTCGACGGCAAACTCAACGAATGGCAGGAATATCAGCACAGATTTATCCAATACGGTGAGGCACACCAAATTATGCGTGCCGATCCGAACGCCCCCCTGACCTTAAGCTTTACCCACATGGTCGGCCAATACGATGGTTATCTGTATGCTTTTTTTCAAGTCATTGATCCAACAGTGGTACTGCGGGGTAAAAATGCCCTTAGTGTCGATAGAAACGATCATCTCTCGATTGCGACACTCGCGCCCGACAATAAATTCAAACGCTATATCGTTGCCACGACTCAACCCGGCTGGATCAGCGCCTTCGAATTACCCGCTAATCCTAAGCAAACTGTGCCCGTCACACCAGAGGTGCGTATCCAAGGACAATGGGCGACGACCGATGTGGGCTACAATGTCGAGCTGCGTATTCCCTTAGACATGGTCGGCAGCAAACTCGGATTTGCCATTGCCGATGTCAACGACAGCAAATACCGTGATGTGGCTGCAGTTGTCGGCACCTCGGCCTTAGATACGGTCGACAATCTCGGCACTGTGCTGGTACCATCACCGGAAATTGAAAGTATTATCAAAGGCATGAGCCACTATAGCTCACGTATTTGGGTGGTCGATAAACACGGTCGCGTACTGGCAAAATCCGGTGACATTCGCGCTAATGACAGTGTATGGACCCGCACCTTAGAAGATGAAAAGAGCACCGCGCTGTGGGATACCTTCAAGCGTGATTATCTGCATCCGCTGTACTATAAAATTCTCACAAAACCGCCCAAAGACTTTATTGATTCCTTACAAGATTCCACCGAGCTTGACGGCAGTCATATCCAAAAAGCCCTCGCGGGTCAGCAAAGTTCGACTTGGCGGTTAACCCCAGACAACAAAGCTGTGGTACTCGCCGCTGCGAGCCCCATTTGGATTGATAACAATGTGATGGGGGCCGTCGTCGCCGAAGAAACCACCCACGGAATTCGAACCCTACGCAACCGAGCGCTAGAAAAGCTCTTTAACGTGATTTTGACCATAATGAGTATGGGCACCTTGGCGCTGTTCTTCTTCGCCTCGAGTATTTCTAACCGCATCCGTAAATTGCGCGATGAAGCCGAAAATGCCATCGACAGCCAAGGCCGTGTGCGTAATCACCTCAAACCGTCGAAGGCTCGGGATGAAATTGGCGATCTGTCCCGTAGCTTCTCTAGCATTGTGGGGCGACTGGGTCAGTACACTCACTATCTAGAAAACATGTCGTCGCGCCTGTCCCATGAGTTACGTACGCCCGTGGCTGTGGTGCGTTCATCCCTTGAGCATTTAAACCTGCAGACCTTAGATAAAGACACGCAAAAATATGTCGACCGCGCCCAAGAAGGTGTCAGCCGCTTAAGCATGATTTTAAACAACATGAGCGAGGCAACACGCTTAGAGCAGAGTTTAACGCAGGCCGATATCACTAAGTTCCCACTCTCTCAAGTGGTCAGCGGTTGTATGCAAGGTTATCAAATGACCTATCCAGAACAAGGCTTTAGTGTGAAAGTGCCCGAGCAACCACTGATGATGCAAGGTGTGCCAGAATATATCGCCCAGTTAATGGACAAACTTATCGCCAACGCCATTGAGTTTTGCCATAAAGACAGTGCTATCGAAGTCACGCTCACCCAAGTGGGTAAACAAGCAACTCTGCTTATCAGTAACTTAGGGCCTGAACTGCCCATTGATATGTCGGAGCAGATTTTCGATTCCATGGTGTCGGTGCGGATTAATCAAGCCCAAGATAAACCCCACCTAGGCTTAGGTCTGTATATCGCGCGATTGGTCGCCGAGTTCCACCAAGGACAAATCCTTGCCCGTAATCGCAGTGAGCATAATGGCGTCGATATCCTAGTAACCTTGCCATTAAGCTAAGAATCACGCAGCCTTTGAGCTAAAGTCACGCTGCCTTTAAATTAATAGTCACGTTGCCTTTGAGCTCTGCTTCATAATCTAAAGACCGAAGGT
The DNA here is from genome assembly GCF_025654235.1 of Shewanella sp. SM32. NCBI lineage: Bacteria > Pseudomonadati > Pseudomonadota > Gammaproteobacteria > Alteromonadales > Shewanellaceae > Shewanella > Shewanella sp. SM32. Next base: position 15,852 of record NZ_JAKKRO010000067.1, read on the forward strand.
ACAGGAAGCCAATAACATGAGTCAAACTCATCATCGCGCCTCCTGTCATTTCTGCGCGCAGATGCTAAGATGACCGCCATAACAATAGATTAGATATCTCCAATGGTTCTTCTCCAACATTGTTCAACCTATTCGTTCAACCTAAATGCCAAGGTAATGATCCAATGACAGATAAACATCATCAAGCCACCCAAATCGTCAGCTTAGGTCGAGACAAAAAATGGACCAAAGGCGTGATCAATCCGCCCGTTTTTCGAGCTTCGACTATCGTCTTCGAAACGATGGAGGAAATGCGCCACGCCGCGAAAAATAAAACCAACGGCGAGATGTTTTATGGCCGCCGTGGCACCCCGACCCATTTTTCGTTTCAAGCGGCGATTGCTGAATTAGAAGGCGGCGTCGGTACAGCGCTGTATCCCTCTGGCGCGGCGGCGATCAGTGCGGCGTTATTGTCATTTTTAAAAGCCGGCGATCACCTGTTGATGGTCGATAGCGTGTATGAGCCGACGCGGGATCTATGTACCCATATTCTCGGCGGTTTTGGTATCGAAACCACTTACTACAATCCGCTGATTGGCGAGGGCATTCGCGACCTTATTCGCCCCAATACTAAAGTGTTGTTTTTAGAGTCTCCAGGCTCTATCACCATGGAAGTGCAAGATGTGCCGACCTTGTGCTGCATCGCCCACGAACATGGGCTGATTACTATGCTGGACAACACTTGGGCTTCACCCATCAATAGCAAACCCTTTGAAATGGGTGTGGATATTTCGATTCAAGCGGCGACCAAATACATCGTCGGTCACTCGGATGTGATGATAGGCACGGCCACGGCCAACGAAAAATACTGGCCACAATTACGTGAACACAGTTATTTGATGGGACAAACTACCTCCCCTGATGATGTGTACCTTGCTGCCCGCGGCCTACGTACCTTAGGCGTGCGTATGGCGCAACATGAAAAAAATGCCCTGCAAGTGGCCAACTGGTTGAAAACCCGGCCAGAAGTCGATCATCTGCGTCACCCCGCGTTCGATACATGCCCTGGGCACGAATTCTTTAAACGCGACTTTAGTGCCTCCAACGGCTTGTTCTCCTTTATCTTAAAACAGGGCGATGCCGATGCCGTCACCGCACTGGTTGAAAATATGAGTCACTTTAAGATGGGCTTTTCTTGGGGCGGCTACGAGAGTTTAATCCTCGGCATTTTCGGTATTGAAAAAATCCGCTCAGCGACTCAATGGGATGCGAGCAAACCTTTGATCCGTTTACATATTGGTTTAGAAAATCCCGCTGATTTAATCGCCGATCTCAGTGCTGGGTTTGAACGCTTTAACGCAGTATTGGCGGCCAAAGCTAAATAACGATATTTAATGTGCTAAGTGCTAGCAGAATATAAAAAGGGGCGGAATAAATATTCCGCCCCTTCTCTTATCGATACTGACACAAATACGAATGTTTACTGCAATATCATTATGCTTATAGCAAATAAACCGCTAAACCATAAACTCTAGGGTGATTAATTCGCTTTCGTTCCAATGCTTAATGCAGGATCGACCCAAGCCGCAGAGCCATAAAGCGGCACTGTTGAGAGCGCATGTTTATGGCTGCCATTGGTCTCTTTCGTCGAATAGGACAAATACAACAGAGTCTGATTTTGCGCATCGTAAATTCTACGCACTTTTAATGACTTAAATAAAATACTCAGGGATTCAGTGAAAATCACTTCGCCGTGTTTTCCCATGTCTATCTTCGCCAGATCGGCCGCAGTAATTGGCCCAGTTTGACGGCAACTGATCCCCATATCGGACGGATCGGCAAAGTCTAAATTGGCTTCGATACGACTGATATGGCAAGTCACCCCAGGTATTTTAGGATCGTTTTTAGCATCAATAATTACATCTTTAGTGGTAAAAAGCCCTAAGCTCACCTTACCCACATCGTCACCACAACCCGCAAGCAATAGACCTACAGAGGCCGCAAACGCACACTTCAACAGAGTTTTCATTATTACTTCCTAAATATTACGAACTAAGTAAAGTATAAAAAAACAAAACTATCTCTTACGGATTTCAAGTGTGACATCTGGCGCATCTTCCCAGTTAATGGGTTTAATATCAGTGACACAAGAAACGCCTGGACGAGTACTTTTATAGGAATTTACACCTGTAACTTTACCATCGAAAAACCAAAAAATACGGTAATCATGATAACCAAAACCAGCCCCAGTTTTACAAAATTGCCATGCCTCATTCTCTCCTTGGAACTGACGATCATCAGGTGGCCCCATAATATTAAGCACTTGTTCCTTGGTATCTCCAGCATTAACTAAAATAGATTGCTTATCGAGTGAACCACAACCTGAAAGTATGATGAAGATACCTAACAATAAAATTCGATACATAATAACTCCCTGTTATATATTTAAATTCTAAGCTAATTCATTTTGCAAATAGCTTTTGTGCCCAGCGGGTTAATCCGGCTGTCACTGAGCCAAAGTGATCGCCGACCACGACCGGAATATCGGGATAAATGCCAGCAATTTTTGCATAAATCGCCGGGCTTCGTGCCGTACCACCCGTCACGTAAATCACATCGGGTTTACACTCTGCTTCAGCGGATAAATCCTCTGTTGCTGAGCGGTTTACCGCGACATTTGTTGCAGCCAAAGTTTTCGCAGCTTGCGTGAGCGCTTGGTGCATCAGGGCTTCCACTTTCGTCAGCGACGGCTCAATGGCATTTTCAAACAATTCACGACTCACACCCGCGTGCAGCGCCGCTTCGATAAAATCCAGATTAACATCAGTATTATCGGTATCTGACAGTGCAATTTTCGCACGCTCGGCTTGGCGAACCAGTTGATAGCTTAACTGCTGCTGTTGCACCTTTAACAATCGCTTCAGTAACTGTGGCTGCTCGGCTTCTTTAACCAATTCATCAATCAATTTACGGCTACTTAAGGTACTGAATTCTCGCTGAGCGCTAATATCATTCACTGCGACCGCATTCCAAAATGTTTTACTGGGCATAGGTTTGCCATTGATCATCAAGGAGCCTAAACCAAAGTGCGGCATAAAGGCATTCATTGCAAGGGCGATATCAAGATCGTTACCGCCGATCCGCTGGCCGCTGTGACCGAGGAAATCTTCACTGCGATCCGCTTTTTGTTTATGGGCGGGTCCCATTTTGACCACAGAGCAGTCCGTTGTACCGCCGCCTACGTCAACGACCAATACCGTTTTGTTGTCGGTCAAGGTCGCTTCATAATCCATCCCCGCCGCTAACGGCTCGAACAGAAAATCAACGTCGATAAAACCCGCGCGTTTTGCCGCTAAGGTCAAAATGGCTTCGGCCTGACGGTTACTCTCTTCACCGCCTATGCCTTGAAAGTTCACCGGACGACCAATAATCGCATGGGTGATCATCGCAGTGCTACCCTGTTTCACAAGGTCTTTTTCAACTAACACAGATTCGGCGCGTACTTTAATGTGCTGCATCATCAGGGTAACAATATCTTCAAACAGGGCCACTTGTTCGGGTCTAAGCCCTGTCGCGCCTAAAAAGGATTTTGGCGAACGGACATAGAATCCCTCCTCCGGCATCTCTAAATACGCGCTCACCGCCTGCTCGCCAACAAATACAGCCTGAACATCGGCATCGAGATCTAACTCATGGCGCACCATACGGGCACGGCTCAATTGTGCGGCGCGCTTTTTGGCGTAATCGGCTTTTAACTCAATAGGAAGACCACGATAAACCGCCTCGGCGATCAGTTCCCTGTCCATCGCGTATAAGGTCGAAGGCAAATAAGCTGATTGCTCTGATAACGCCAATAACTGCACACCATCACCCAGCATGATCCCTACGGCGCAGTTAGCACTACCATAATCAAATCCAACAAACATACCTTTTACTCCCGCGATAAAAAAGCCGAGCAAGATAACATAGTTTGCGATAATGCCCAAGGAGTTAACACTGACAGATTTATCCTCAAGGAAGCCGCGCTTGCACAGTTTCTCAAGACTTAAATCGCAGTAACGCGAACAGAATTTAAGCTCAATCCAAGATGATCATCATAAGGTCATATTTCTGTCACACTCGTCATCAAGTTGACATATTTCCCTCGTATCTTTATCCCAGATAAATCCCAGACTGATTTTGGCGTGTACGCAATATTTATCATTGAAATTCCTTCACTTGTCGGCAGTAAATCTGATTGCACAACGGCGGATGAATGCTATTGTATATTGCGCCATGACGCTTGCTTAAAGGAGCTGTGCAGTGTCCCCGAATACCGATAAACTTTCGATTGATAAAGAACTCTCTTGGTTGTCTTTTAATGAGCGGGTATTGCAAGAAGCCTGCGATCACAATGTTCCCTTAGTGGAGCGAGTGCGCTTTTTAGGGATATTTTCCAATAACATGGATGAGTTTTTTAGGGTGCGTGTGGCTGCGGTCAGACGCTCCATTTTGCTCTCATCCCTGCAGGAAGGTCGCAGTAATAGCCGCCATTTAATGGCCAAGATCCAATCGAAAGTGATGGCATTGCAAGAAAGGTTCGATGGCATATACACGGATTTAATGCGCGAACTTGTACGTCGTAATATTTTGTTAATCAATGAGAAACAATTAAGCGAGTTCCACAGCGACTGGCTGAAAAAGCATTTTAGAGACCATTTCAAACGCCATATCGCGCCGCTTATGGTCAATAATAATCGCGATCTGATCAAGCAAATCAACGACGACGCCACCTATTTGTGTGTGTGTTTGTTCACTAAAGCTCGCCGCCAATACGCCTTAGTCGAAGTGCCGACTAAAAATGTACCGCGGTTTATCGAACTCCCAGCCGAAAAGAGTAAAGCGAAAAAATATCTGATTTTATTAGATAATATTATTCGCCACTGCGTAGATGAACTCTTTGGTCCCTTCTTCGAGTACGATGCTATCGAAGTGTATTCGATGAAGTTAACCCGCGATGCCGATTTTGATATCACTGACGAGCTTGAACAAACCCAGCTTGAGAAAATGACCAAGGGATTGAAAAAACGTCTTACCGCCGAGCCTGTACGCTTAGTGTATGACAAAGAAATGCCTGAACACATGTTGGTGATGCTCAAAGAAAACCTGAACATCAGCTCGACCGAATGTTTGATCCCAGGCGGGCGTTACCACAGCTTTAAAGACTTTATCGCCTTCCCCAACCCGAGCCGCGACTACCTCGAAAACGAAAAACTACCGGCGCTCAATAGTGCAGGTTTTGGCCGCAGTGCCAACAGTTTCGATGCGATTCGGATGGGCGATATCATGCTCAATTATCCGTACCATAAGTTTTCCCACTTTACCGAAATGGTGCGCCAAGCGGCCTACGATCCGGCGGTGCGCTTTATTCGAATTAATTTATATCGAGTGGCGAAAAAATCCCATGTAATGCAATCGCTTATCGATGCAGTGAAAAACGGCAAACAAGTCACCGCCGTCATTGAACTCAGGGCCAGATTCGATGAGCAATCCAACATCGAATGGACCCGCATCTTGGCCGAAGCGGGCGTCAAAGTTCACCACGGTATCACCAGCTTAAAAGTACATTCCAAGTTGTGCTTGATTGGCCGCGAAGAACAAGGGGAAATCAAACTCTATTGTCACGTTGGCTCAGGCAACTTTAACGAAGGCACGGCGCGGGTCTACACTGACTTGTCGCTGTTCACCGCCAATCAAGAAATTGCCCGAGAAGTAGAGCAAGTATTTGACTTGATTGAACATCCGTATCGCCGCGATAATTTCCAGCATTTAATCGTGTCGCCCTACGATGCCAGACAAAAACTGAGTCACTTAATTGATAATGAAATCGTTAATGCCCAGAGCCATATGAAGGCGGCGATTACCTTAAAATTAAATAACTTACTCGATGAATCCTTGGTCCAAAAACTCTATGAGGCTTCAGCCGCTGGGGTCAAAATCAAGTTACTTATTCGCGGCATGTGTTCGCTTATCCCGCAAATTCCGGGGATCAGCGACAACATCGAAGTCTATAGTATCGTCGACCGATTCCTCGAACACTCGCGGGTGATGCTGTTCCACGCGGGTGGAGAGAACAAACTCTTTATCTGCTCCGCCGACTGGATGAGCCGCAACATAGATAATCGCGTTGAAGTGAGTGTACCGATTTATGATCTGCGCCTAAAACAGATGATAATGGATATTTTATCCTTACAATTCAATGACAACACTAAAGCACGTGTCATCAACAAGGAACAAAGTAATCCTTATCGGAATCGCGGTAACAAACGAAAAGTGCGTTCTCAAATTGCCATTTATCAATATCTGATTAATTATGAGAAGCGCCAACTGCAAGAATTTAATGCCTTACGTATGTCCACCCATGAGGGTGACGCTGAGCGAGAAGTGAAAACTCAGCCTGACATAACACCAGAGTTACGGGCCAAAGCCAGCTAACCGCTGGCTTTATATCGCTTTGATTGCCTAAGGATAATCCGATTGGTAACCACATATTCGCACACACAGTCACACGTTACGCCCAGCAATGTACTCGCAAACTCTAAATCGCGTCACTTTGTCGCCATCGATATGGGGTCGAACAGTTTTCATCTGGTCATCGCCCGCGAGCAAGATGGCAGTTTGCAGATTTTACATAAAGAAAAACAACAGGTTCAGCTCGCCACTGGACTCAATGCGCAAAATATTCTCGACAATGACGCCATAGAACGTGGGCTCAATTGCCTACGGGATTTTAACCAACGATTTTCCAATCTCGACCAAGCGCAAGTAAGATTAGTCGCCACCCACACTCTGAGAATCGCCAAAAACCGCGATCAGTTTATCGAGGCGGCGCTCGCCATCATGCCCTATCCGGTGGAGGTCATTTCGGGCCATGAAGAAGCGCGTTTGATTTATAACGGTATTGCCCAAAGCCAAGTGCTAGGAAAAAGTAATTTAGTCATCGATATCGGTGGCGGTTCTACCGAAGTGGTGATCGGCCAGAAAAATACCCCAACTCAGTTATCTAGCCTGCGCTGCGGTTGTGTGAGTTTTAATGAGCGTTTCTTTATTGATGGGCTCATCACCCCTGCCTCATTTCGCGATGCCCAAAGTGCGGCCGATAAGCAGTTCGCGTCGCTCTCAAAGGAATATTTCGTGGGCGGCTGGGAACTCACCTTGGGTAGTTCAGGTACAGTGAAAGCCATCTGCGAAGCAATTCAAGAAGAGCACGGCGATGAAACCATCACGCTGCCACGACTCAAACAGCTCAAAATCAAGTTGATCAAATGTGGTCATATTAGCCAAATTCAATTTGCCAATGTCGATGATAAACGCATTCCTTTAGTGCCCGCCGGACTGGCCATTTTAATCAGCTTTTTTAGGCGCTTACCGATTCAAAAACTTGAGTTTAGCCCAGGCGCACTGCGTGAAGGCGTACTCTATGAACTGGCAAAGATTGGTCAATATCAGGATATTCGCCACCGCACCGTCGACAGTATTGCCCAGCTTTATCATATCGATATGGCCCACGCCGCTAAGGTACGCGACACTGCCATGGCCTTGTTTGAACAGGTCGCCGACGAATGGCAATTAAGGCCCCATGCGCGCTTGCTTGCCTATAGCGCGACTTTACATGAAATCGGATTACACATTAATTCAAAATCCCTGCACAAACACGGCGGTTACATTATCAGTAACAGTGACTTACCTGGGTTTAGCGAAGCATTACAGCTGGATTTAGCGCGGCTTATCACCAATCACAGAAAGAAGCCTAACGAATTAATGCTCGCTGAACTCGATCCCAACCATAAGCTCACACTCAATCGCCTGCTCTGCTTGCTTAGGCTCGCTGTCTTGCTCAATCTTGGCCGTATCGCTAAGACGCTGACCTTAGATCATATTAAAGTGATCCCCGATGGACTCATGCTAGTACTACCAAGCCATAAACGGAAAATCAGCTTGTTTATGAAAGATTTACAGCGAGAACAAAAACAAATGCTCACCCTTGGAATGAACCTGCGTTTAGTGTCGAGTCTGACTTAGCGGTTACGGCGTTAGCTCAGCCTAACGTGGCCGAGCCGAGTGTGGGTTAACTCTGTGTGAGTGTATTTAGCGAAGGATTCGGCACTGTTCGGCGCTAAAATATTGCCCTTAATCGAGGGCCATTATCTCGCCTAAAACAAGGTTAAGTTAGCTGTCAATCTGGCTAGGTAACCGGATTTCAACAGCATAGCGGTAGACTTAATCCATGCGCCACAACAGATTAAAGTTTAAAGGATTTTTAACCCTTCACTAAAGCACAAATTCCTGCTCGCGCGTTTGCCGCTGAGTGGGGATTTCTGCTATCATCCACGGCTGACTAATCATAATTCCACGAATTTAAAGATAATCAGAGTCAAACCCTTTTTATCTCGCGATATCAGCCCCATCGCCTGCAGGTACAAGTATGATTAACCACTTTAGTGTGCTTGGTATAAAACCCAGTGCCAAAGAAGACGACATTAAAAAAGCCTATCGACGGCTGTCAAACAAATATCATCCCGACAAGTTGTTAGACGCCTCGGAAGAGGAAAAGCAGCAAGCCGCCGTACAACTTGAACGCGTTAAAAATGCTTATGATGTGTTGTCCGATCCTAAGCGACGTAATGCGTTTATCAAAGATTTCAATAACGTCATAGTGACCGATCCCGCTAGTGCCATGCGCGAGCTGTGGGATCAATTTTATCCTTGAGCGTTTTCTAGAGTAGTGTCAAATGGTCAAAAAACTGAATATCTCACGCATTAATGAGCTAAAAAATAATGCCTACGACAATATCGAGTCCTACGACGATCCCGATACACCTAAAGCGCTAGAGCAATTTACTAGCCAAATCAAAAAGGTGTTAGAAGCCGATCCTAAGATGCTCGATACTGTGCCTGAGTACCTGCCTGTCGCGCTTTACGGTCGAATTAAGTTTCCCGCCGAAGCCAAACTCAAGTGGGCACATTGGATAAACACGGCTACTCAACCCGAGTGGGATGAGTTTAAAGTCACGATTGGCTTTAACAATGCTGATTTACCTTTAGTGTTAGCCGTGCGTGGTTACTCGGAAACCTTACTGATTGAAAGCTGCGCCGTGCTGTATTTACTTGAAACTCAAGGTAAAGCAACGCCAGCAGCAAAACATCACGACGATGAAGATGATGACAACGATTATGTTGGTACCTCAGATAACGACGACGATGATGATGAAGGCGAAGAGGAAGATGGCTACTACGATCACTACGATGATGAGGACCGCTAATGAACACTAGTCTCATTGAGATTACCGTCGCTGAAATTAAAGAGTTGGCGGACGTAGAGCCAAAACAAGCGAGCAAACGCTTTGAAATCATTGCAAATACTATGAGCGACGAGCAATTAGTCGAAGTTATCGAACACATGGATATCGTCACGCTGACCCAAATCAACAGTCACCATGATATCTCTTGTCCTTCGATCATGTCTGAACTCATGACCCCAGAACAAATTCGCGACATCGTCTGTCAGCAACCTTTGTACTGGGAAGAAAAAATCAAAAACAATGCCGAAGAACTTATTCAGCATACCTTTGATTTTTTGACCTATTTAATTCGCATCCAAGATAGCGAAGAAAAACAAACTGCGATTTTAGAATGTATCGCCGAAGATCCTGCGGGCCTCTTCTACCTGTCGATCCCTTTCATCGAAATGATGTTAGGCGAAAAACATGAAGATGAAGACGGCTACACCGATCTCTACGATGACGAAGAAGACACTGAGACCATCGGCTACGACAGCCGCGTCGCCAGTGAAGATGCACACAGCCTCAGCATAGACGACCCACGCAGCCTAATGGCCTTGATCCACGAGCTCGCGCCCGATGTTGAAAAAGCCATTAAGAGTCTGCTGCGTAACGAAAGCTCAGGTTGGGAAATGATCATCAGCAAGTTTGTCAACGAGCTGGTTATTCAAGCCAAAGAGAAAAACCAAGTGACGGATGAATACGCTGAAGTCGATGATATGTTTAGCTTTTTGGATTAAGGAATTATTTGATGCAACTGGTACTGCGTGATGTAGATCAAGGACCCTACCTAAGCAAGGTATTGATCCAAGGCCAAGCAGACGAAACGCTGAGCGGTGAACAGCTGTCACAAATCAAATCCAAAGCCATTTTGATGAGCCTCAAACTGGCCGATAAGTTTTACAACAAGTACAAAATGCACCTGCTTGAACAAGCGGCACACGATGTCATTGGTGTGGTCAGCCTTGGTTTGATGGAGTTATCAAACCAGAATCCGCAGCAGGCAATACGCCTGTTGATCACCGCCGATGGCGTAGTCAAATGCTTTCAAAAAGGCTGGAGCATGCTCAGCACTGTCAGCAAGCACAAACTCGTCAACGGCAAGTCACTGTACGGCGATGTCGACAAGTTCTTGCTTGAACAAGTGTCTAGCCCGCCAGATGCGGAAGAATGGTTAGGCTATGAAGCCTATCAAGATGCCCTGCTTGAACACCAACGCCAACAGTCAATTGCGGCCTTATTGGCACAGTTTTACGCGCAATCGAGCTATGATCCGCTAGATTTTCTCAATTTAGAGAGTGTATTAGCCGAAGCAGTACTGTATCGATTGTTGTTTGATGGCGCCAAAGTCAGACAGGATTTGAAAAAGCGTATCGGCAAAATCACCTTAAAAGAGGAATGGTTTACCCGTGAGCATATCGAATTGGAAACCCAGAAAGCGTTAGCAGAATTACCCGCAGAACTCGCTGAAACAATCAGTAAAGATCTCGGTAAAAACTTTGTCCCCGCCCTACTGCGTACCCTGCACTTTGCGAAAAGCTACCGCGAACTCTTACTCAGCGACGCTTCACCTGAACGCTTAGAAAGATTCGAACATAAAGAAGGTCTCGTCGGCCTTCTCGGCTGGCCACTCTACATAGTACTTTGACCGCTACTTTGATCGGTAATATGATCAATAGGTTAACGAGTGCTTGACTCGCTTAAAATGAGTGCTTTATTGAAAAATAAAGCACTTTTTTACTGTCTTTTGTCTCTATGCCCAATCTCAATAATCAGTATTGAGGTCTCAGTTTTGAGTGGTTTTAGCTTGAAAATAAGTGACTTACAGAGATAACACTCTTCAGTTAGATAAATTCTGGAGATTCATCCCTCCTCAGATAACCCCAAATCCGAAACATGCCATTTTCTATCGAATAAGGAATTGAATATTGGGCTAATTGTGCGCTTACAACATCAGAAAAGTCCGTCACTCGATCCGCCACTAATCGGCCTAGCCATTCTCTTTTGAATGGATCAACTTCTAACCACTCAATGGTTTCTGCTATTTCAAGTAACTCATGCCACCACACAGCAGTAAAACCTGCATTTGGATTTTCATCATAAATCAATTTGTATCGCACATAGGGAATAAAGTCTTCAGATCCATTTAATGCCTTTTCAAGCTCGCACCACTTTGTTTTATTCATTACAGACGAAAGCTGATGCTCGTTTACATACTTCAAAACTTCAGAATTCATTTTTTAGTGTCTCAAGCGACTAAGTGAAAAACTAAATGATATAGCTTTAATAGATATATATTGCCAATAAAAACTAATTAAAATGACAGATAAAATGATGGGCAATAAATTAGGCCATCCATTTTAAACCGTGGAGCGCTTATTGGTTTGACCTACTCATATAAGCTTGCCATCGTATTTGCTCGTCGACAGGGTGAATAGAAGCCTAGGGATTCTAAGTTTATGAACGAGAGCCATGGAGGGCGAACTGGCAGTTAAGCACTGAAGGATCCCCTCATAAATCAGCCATAGCATAGCCATATTTGAGCAACTGATTGGCGAATAATACCCAGGCCGCCAGCAATTCTTTCTCCGTGATTTGATAATCAGGCCGCCTGAGTACCTCCAATCCCAAGCGAATCGTTGAGAGTACCGTTCGATGCCCAATGGTATTGGCCTGAAAATGCTTATCCCAGCCCTGTTGCTGTGCGTGTAAACCAACTAGCCACAACAGGCATTGAAC
>NZ_JAKKRO010000068.1:0-26710 GCF_025654235.1 Shewanella sp. SM32
GGATGGTTCAATGCCTGTTGTGGCTAGTTGGTTTACACGCACAGCAACAGGGCTGGGATAAGCATTTTCAGGCCAATACCATTGGGCATCGAACGGTACTCTCAACGATTCGCTTGGGATTGGAGGTACTCAGGCGGCCTGATTATCAAATCACGGAGAAAGAATTGCTGGCGGCCTGGGTATTATTCGCCAATCAGTTGCTCAAATATGGCTATGCTATGGCTGATTTATGAGGGGATCCTTCAGGGCAAGACCTGCACCATTCGCGCCTGAGTTTAAGAAGATTTTCACCATAGGCACTGATGCGCCTAATGAAATAATGGTTGGCAACATGGACTTACATGAAACACCGACCGTTTGCTGAATCGCAGGGCTTTTCATTTTGAACAGGAAGAAACCTAGAATACACACGGCAACAAAGAAGGCACCTGGTGCATATAAGGTTGCGAAGCTGGCTTTAAGCTCAGTGCCCATTAGGCCTGTCCAGCTGATGTTAAAGCTTGATAACCATGCTTTTAACGGTGCCACTGTACGCGACAGTACCAAAAGCGCAGCCATGATGATGTAAGGTGTCCAAGCGGCAATTTGGGAAAACTTAGCCGTTGTTTCGACTTTTCCGCTTTCTTGACTGTCATTCTCTGCGAAATCATTCCATGGCGTTTTAGGCAGTAAGTAGCCTTTACGCGCAACGGGGATCACTAAGGCCATACCGATCAGTGAACCGATAACCGAAGGGAATTCTGGGCCTGCAAGGTAGTTGATGATCCATGCGGGGACGGTAAAGGCAAGACCTGAGAAAATCGCAAATTTCCAAATTGCTAAGCCTTCCTTAAAGGATTTATTGCGACCAAAGAATCCTGTCAGCATGGTCACCATTACGAGAGGAATTAATGAACCTGTGATTAAATCGATAGTGATCATATGCATGACGATATATCGAGCATAACCAGCATAGTTACCGCCATGGGCAGCAAATTGCTCCGCCGCCATGCTCACGCCACCTTGGATCAGACCCTGTTCCATCCCAAAAAGTACGGGTAGACCAATCGCACCGAAGGATACACAGGCCGAGTCAGCAATTAAAGCCACGACAGCTGCGGCAACGGGTGGTACACCAAGCAATACCAGTAGTGGTGCGCCAATGGCTGCGGGAGTACCAAAACCAGCACTACCTTCAATAAAGGCACCGAATAACCAACAGATGATGATGACTTGTACACGGGCATCGGCACTGATGTTAGTAAACCCAGCACGGATAGTGTCCATGGCACCTGAGTATTTCAGGGTATTGAGTAGGAATACGGCACCAAAAATGATAGTTAACGGTGTGATGGCTGAGAGCAGTCCTTCGAGGACCGATGCCGCCAGTAATGTGGTATCCATTTGCCAAATAAACACGGCGGCGAGCGCTGTGATTATCATGGAGATAGGCATAGCCTTAGATGCAGGCATTCTGAGTAACACTAGAAATAGCATTACACTGAGCACTGGCGTCAAGCTAGCGAGGAGTTGAAGTATTGTCATGCTTGCCTCTTCATAAAGTGGTCTGTCTTATTATTGATATTAGGATTTTTCATCTGCCTTCATGTCGACTTCCCAGACCAATAAATCAGCAGTTAATACTGCAAGTACTTACGGTCTCGACATTCTGTGTTGTGTACTAGACGCTATTGTGAGCTTGACTAATATGATCTAGATCATCTTGGCTGTTATATGAAATGCTAATTTACAGTGCTGCGGGGTGCTTCTCTCGGGGGATTTTCTTATATGTGACAATGATCACTTAGACTGTTGGGTGTATATCTACTTTGGTTATATTAAATTAAATTTGTTGTTTTTCTGGTTATTAAAAGTAGAGCTATCACTCATATTCATCGTCATTATTGCAATTAACTGATCCATTTATTTCATTAATAGTCTGTTATTGGTTTTTTCAGTCATTTTTAAGGTGTGATTAAGGTCGCATAGATTGTTGTGGCTGGATTAACTCATTTACTTCTATTTTTATCAAGCTATTGTAATATTTGCCTAATATGTCCATTTTGGAATGGTTTTTTATAGTGATCTAGAGCACCTTTTAGAATGGTGGGATTTTATTGTGATGGATATCACTTAATGAATTTTACTTTAATATGAAATTTTATAACCATTGTTTAATTTAATTTCAGTTTATTTGAGCGAACAGCCAGCCAAAATATTCAAGTATATTGAGAGAACAACAGAAAAGTTGAAATAAAAAGTGACCGCTTCTAATGGGTTAAGAGGGGAAATTGAGAGAACAGGGTGAAATTGAAGCCGAAATTTTAAGTAACAAAACTAAAAAATACTGTTTGAACTTTTATCAAACTGGTTAGTGTCATTAATGCTTAAACGCCATTAATGCGAATATTAGTCGTTTGTGAGAAGTGCTAAAAAGTTCACCAAAGACTGTGCAGGGGAAAAGATAAGGCTTTAATCGCAACCTTCTAGGTTAAATTTACAAAATAAAAAAGAGACGTGATATGTCTCTTTTATTGGTGATTTAGCCCAAAGATACAGACTTAAAACAACTTGCTGCCCCAGCCTAATTTGGTCCGCAGCACGTGGAAATAGTTGTGTCCTTTAGGATGAATAAGCCGTAAACGTTCAGAGCTGCGGCGCACTATGATTTCATCGCCGGGTAACACGGCTAAATGCACGTGGCCATCACAGCTGACTTCGAGGTTTTCGCCATTTTCAGGTGACACAACCATTTTTATGGTGCTGCACGCATCGACAACAATCGGGCGGCACGACAAAGTGTGCGGGAACATAGGTACTAAGATTAGGGCCTGTAAATTAGGCGTCAGAATAGCGCCGCCAGCGGAGAGGGCGTAGGCCGTTGAACCGGTAGGCGTTGACACTATCATGCCGTCGGCACGTTGGCTGTACATGAACTGATCGTCAATATAGACCTCAAACTCAATCATGTGGGCAATTTTACCCGGATGGAGTACGGCTTCGTTGACGGCGGTGTTGCTCGCCTTGAGCATACCGTGGCGATAGACTTCGGCTTCGAGTAAGAATCTATGCTCGGTATCGAACTCTCCATCGAGTACCTTGGCGAGCGCCTCTTCGAAGGCATCGGGCGGCAGATCGGTTAAAAAGCCTAAATTGCCGCGGTTAACCCCAATCACGCCTAAATCGAAGCGGGCTAATACCCTTGCCGCGCCGAGCATGTTACCGTCACCACCGACGACTATGGCTAAGTCGCAACGCGCGCCAATTTCTAGTAAATCGACCGCTATGATATTGGGTCCTAATTCGGTAGCAACACGCTCTTCCACTAAGACTTCAAAGCCCTGCATTGTCAGCCAATAATGTAGACGCTTTAAGGTTTGGTTGGTCCCTTGGTGGTGAGGTTTGCCGATAAGGCCGATAGTATGAAACTTTGTGGTCATATTTATGCTAGATCTGGCCTTAGGCCTTGAAACGTCAAAATTGATCCCCATAATATGCCCAGAGTATTTCAGAAACAAAGCATTTTTAGCTGGAGTGAAAATGAGCAACGAATCGATTAAAGCAGAACAGGATCTGATCCAAGAGGGTGTAGAGTCTGAAGTATCTACCGCAGAAGCAAGTCTGATCGATGAGCTTACCCAGGCCAATTTCCGTATTGAAGAGCTGGAACAGTTACTCGCTGAAGCTTTGGCGAAAGTTGAAGAGCAGAAGGATTCAGTCATCCGCGCCGCAGCCGAGGTCGATAACATTCGTCGTCGTGCGGCAATGGATGTGGAAAAGGCGAACAAGTTTGCCTTGGAAAAGTTCGCCAATGAACTTTTGCCTGTGCTTGATAACATGGAGCGCGCGCTAATGGGTACAAACCCAGAAGATGAAGCGACTAAAGCGATTTATCAAGGTGTTGAGTTAACTCAAAAAAGCTTACTCACTGCGGTGGCTAAATTTGGTGTTAAGCAAATTGATCCACAAGGTCAGTCATTTAACCCTGATCAACATCAAGCGATTGGCATGCAGCCAAGCGCCGAGTTCCCTGCGAACACTGTGATGTTGGTGATGCAAAAGGGTTATGAGCTGAACAGTCGCTTGCTGCGCCCTGCGATGGTGATGGTGTCACAGGGTGGCCCAAACCAAGAAACTGCGACGATAGATATCGAAGCTTAAGCTTTATTGGATCAGCCGCTGTTATAACAGACAGCAACAAAAAAGGACTGCAATTGCAGTCCTTTTTTTATGGGCGGAATTTTTTATTGATAACATTTAGCGTCTTAACGAGATAAGCAAGTTCAGCCTATTGCGCTAGATAAGCATTGATTTGCGCCAGTATGCCTTCGGCATCCAGTTGCAAATCGTGGATGACTTCCTCTGGCGAGCCATGTTTAATGAACTCGTCTGGCAAACCAATTTGGAGTACGGCTTTAGGCATTTTTAGCTTTTGAAGCTGTTCAAGCACTCCGGCACCCGCACCGCCTATAATGGCATTTTCCTCCACAGTGACGAACACTTCATGGGTTAGTGCCATTTCTTTTACCAGATCAACATCAAGTGGTTTCACAAAGCGCATATCGACAACCGTCGCATCTAAGCTTTCGGCAGCGGTTAATGCCGATGCGAGCAAGGTACCAAAGTTAAGTATGGCAATACGCTTACCGATGCGCTTAATGACACCTTTACCAATTGGCAACGCAGTCATGGACTCGACTTGCATCGCTCCCGTGGCACTACCCCTTGGGTAACGCACCGCACTTGGGCCCGCATCATAGCAATAGCCAGTGTAGAGCATTTGACGACATTCGTTTTCATCGGACGGCGCCATGATCACCATATTAGGGATACAACGCATAAAACTTAAATCGAATGCACCTTGGTGGGTGGGACCATCGGCACCGACGATACCGCCACGGTCAATGGCAAATAACACGGGCAATTGTTGTAGTGCGACATCGTGAATAAGCTGATCATAGGCGCGTTGCAGGAAAGTCGAGTAAATCGCGACTACAGGCTTGAAACCTTCGCAGGCAAAACCCGCCGCTAAGGTGACTGCATGCTGCTCGGCAATCGCTGCATCGAAATATTGTTTCGGGAAGCGCTGGGAAAACTCCACCATGCCAGAACCCTCACGCATCGCAGGAGTAATCGCTAACACTTTCTCATCTTGTTCGGCAATGTCGCACAACCATTTACCGAAGACTTGAGAAAAGGTCGGCAAACCGGGTTTGGTGGCCGGCTTTTTAAAGAGTGATGGGTCAAACTTAGGCACAGCATGCCAACCAATAGGATCTTTTTCAGCAGGTTCATAACCACGACCTTTTTTGGTCATGATGTGCAGCACCTGTGGACCTTTCAGATTACGCATATTGCGCATGGTCTCGACCAGAGCGTCTACATCGTGGCCGTCGATAGGACCTATGTAGTTGAAACCTAACTCTTCAAATAGAGTGCCAGGAACGACCATACCTTTGAGGTGTTCCTCAGTGCGCTTGGCCATTTCTTTGATGACTGGCATACCTTTCAACACTTTTTTGCCGCCTTCGCGCAGTGTGGTGTAGAAACGGCCTGACATCAGTTGTGCTAAATGATTGTTGAGGGCGCCGACATTTTCTGAAATCGACATTTCGTTGTCGTTCAGTACCACGAGCATGTCATTGTGCAAGTCGCCCGCGTGGTTCATGGCTTCAAACACCATGCCGCCGGTCATAGCGCCATCGCCGATGACAGCGACAACTTTACGACCTGCTTGTTCTTTTTCTGCAGCTATCGCCATCGCCAGTGCGGCGCTAATCGACGTGCCTGAATGGCCAACGCTGAAAGTGTCGTATTCACTTTCTTCACGCCATGGGAAAGGATGTAAGCCATCTTTTTGCCGAATGGTGTGCATTTTGTCACGTCGACCCGTGAGAATTTTATGGGGGTAGGCTTGATGGCCTACGTCCCAGATCAGTCGATCAAAGGGGGTATTGTAGACATAGTGCAGTGCCACAGTGAGTTCTACTGTGCCGAGCCCAGAGGCAAAATGTCCGCTGGACATGCCAACAGACTTAAGAAGGAACTCGCGCAGTTCATCGGCTACTTGTGGTAAAAGTGCCTGAGGAAGCTGGCGGAGCTCATTGGGGGTGTTGGCCTGCGCCAACACGGGAAACTGAGAAATGTCCAAACTCATAGCGAGATACTTCGACTCTTATTATATTCTTCGCTCAATGATATAGCGGGCGAAGTCTGCAATTAACTGGCTATTGTATGGCAATTTAGCCAGCGCTGATAGTGCCTCTTGGATCAGTTGTTTGGCGGTGTCTTGTGCACCTTGTAGTCCAAGTAGTTGTGGAAACGTACTCTTATTCGATTCAGTATCAGAGCCTTGCGGTTTACCTAGCTCTTCGGTGGTGGCTACGATGTCAAGGATATCGTCTTGTACTTGGAAGGCGAGTCCGACCGCACGAGCAAAATCCATCATAGCAGCATACTGATCTTTTGGCGCGTTTGCGGCGATCAAAGCTAACTCAACGGCGCAGCTGATAAGGGCGCCAGTTTTCATATTATGTAGCTGAGTTAACGCTTTAAGATCAATATGTTTATCGGTCGAGGCTAAGTCTATCGCTTGGCCTCCACACATACCACGATAACCTGAGGCTTTGGCTAATACTCTTACCATAGCAATATGTTGTTCGCTGCTGATCCCTGCTACGGCTTCGGTGACAATTTCAAAGGCTAAGGTTTGCAGAGCATCCCCCGCTAAAATGGCCGTCGCTTCATCAAAGGCGATATGCACTGTCGGCTGGCCACGGCGCAGCTCGTCATCGTCCATGGCGGGTAAATCGTCGTGGATTAATGAATAAGCATGGATACATTCAATGGCTGCGGCGCAAGCATCTAACTTTTCGAGTTCGACCCCAAACATGCGTCCTACACTGTATACGAGGAACGGTCGAATGCGCTTCCCTCCCAATAAGGCACCGTAAGTCATAGCGGCTTTTAATTGGGGAGCGGTATCTTCAAGCGTACTAAAACGCTGTTTTAATTGATCATCAACTCGTTGTTGATATTCTTGAATGGTACTGACTAACACGCTTATTCGCCCTCAACGGCATAGGGGGATAGGGGCGCATTTTCGTCTTGTTTCAGTAAAATGGCCACTTTTTGTTGGGCTTGTTCGAGTTTTGCTTGGCTATTTCGAACGAGATTGATGCCACGTTCAAATTGTTTTAACGCGTCATCGAGGGAGATATCGCCTTGTTCTAGATCGGCAACGATGCGTTCAAGTTCGCCAAGGGATTCTTCAAAACTAAGATTTTCGGGTTTCTTCGCCACGTTCAGGTTTCCTTTGATTTAGCGGACACAAGGTATATCAGGGCGGCGTAAGGGTCAAATTCAGACTAAAGATATTTGCTCAATAGCACGCTTTGTTACTGAAATTTTTCCAGAAAATATAAATTGTCGCTAAACTTGCTTAGTGTGTGTCCGATAACTGACAATAGTATCATCATTTGTATGGTAATTTTTAACTGGATAAACAAGGCTCGTATGTGTGTCGGTGGGATTATCTTATTCGGTAGAATAACTGAGTGTTCTTGCTTACCCAGAGTAAGTATTATGTCGTTTATTACGAAAATTGAGGAGCCGTTGTGGATTTAGCAACAATAATCGGAATTGTGGGAGCCTTTGGTTTTATTCTCGGCGCTATGGTGACCAGTGGCGGCTTGATGATTTTCGTTGATGTGCCCTCGATCCTGATTGTGTTCGGTGGGTCCTTCTTCGTGGTAATGATGAAGTTCACTCTTAAACAGTTTTTAAGCGCCGTTAAAATTGCTTTGAAAGCTTTTGTATTTAAGATTGATAAACCAGAAGACTTGATTGAACAGTCAGTGACTATGGCAGATGCTGCCCGTAAAGGGGGGTTTTTGGCATTAGAAGAGGCGCAAATTAGCAATACTTTTATGCAAAAGGCTGTCGATATGTTAGTCGATGGTCATGATGGTGAAGTAGTGCGTGCAGCTCTAGAGAAGGACATCGCTCTAACGGAAGAACGTCATCGTACGGGGATTGGCATATTTAGAGCCTTTGGCGATGTTGGGCCAGCGATGGGGATGATAGGTACACTCGTTGGTCTCGTGGCCATGTTATCAAATATGGCGGATCCTAAATCTATTGGTCCTTCGATGGCGGTTGCGTTGTTAACCACATTATACGGCGCTATGGTTGCTAACATGGTTTGTCTTCCTATCGCGGATAAGCTAACGCTTAGGATGGGGGAGGAAATGCTTAACCGTAATCTTATTATGGATGCGGTATTGGCGATTCAAGATGGACAAAACCCGCGGGTGATTGAAGGCTTTTTGAAAAACTATCTTGCTGAAAAAAATCGTAAAATCGATACAACGGACGGAGAGTAGCCCATGGCTAAGTGCAATTGTCCACCGCCCGGAGCACCGCTCTGGTTGGCAACATTTGCCGACTTGATGTCGCTGTTGATGTGTTTCTTCGTATTGTTATTGTCATTTTCTGAAATGGACGTGATGAAGTTTAAGCAGATCGCGGGCTCAATGAAGTATGCCTTTGGTGTGCAAAATAAGGTGGAAGTTAAAGATATCCCGAAAGGGACTTCTGTCATTGCCTTAGAATTTAGACCCGGTCGCCCCGATCCGACTCCGATTGAAATCATTAACCAGCAAACGAATGAAATGACTGAACCTGTATTGGATTTCCAAGCGGGTGAAGACGATAGTGCGGGCGGCGTGCAGCAGCAAAATGGTTCTCAGCGGGGTGGCGAAGCGAGTGCTACGGCGCAAGAAGTGGCCGATGCGGTTAAAGCGGAAGCGGCAGCGGCGCAAGAAAAGATCAATCAGCAAGTGAAGAAGATGGCGCAGGAGCTCAATAAAGAGATTACCGATGGAGCGATTGAAATTGAGTCATTAGGTCAGCAGATTATTATTCGTATACGTGAGAAGGGTTCATTTGCTTCTGGCTCAGGTTTCCTGCAGCCTCGATTTAAACCTGTGGTACGCTCAGTCGGCGAATTGTTAAAAGATGTGCCAGGCGTCATCACAGTGTCAGGTTACACGGATGATATGCAAATAAGCGATGAGCTCTATAGTTCTAATTGGGATTTATCCAGCAAACGTGCCGTGGCAGTGGCCCATGAGTTAGTACAGGTCAGCGGCTTTGATTCTAATCGAATGAAAGTGGTTGGTATGGCGTCTAACAATCCGATTGTGCCTAACGATTCTCCGGAAAATCGTGCCCGTAACCGCAGGGTTGAAATTGCTATTGAGCAAGGTAAAGCTAAGGAGTCTGAAGAAATTCAGATCGGTAATTCGCCTTAAGTGTTTAGATACTCTCCCAATTTAAAGCCGCAATAATCTTGCGGCTTTTTTATTGAGCTAATGTGGACTTTTCCCTTTTAGTTAACGTGTTATGCATCAAATCACTGTGGTTGATTTAAATCCATTTGGGCTTTACGTTAATCACATTGAGTGTGTAATCCCTAAGTTTCCTTGACCATCCCTCAACGACTTATTGTTAATAATTTATCTCAAATCACTTATTTTAAGCAGGGAAATTCACACCATTCGAATAGGCTTTAGTGACATTATTTCAGCCTAATTAGCTGCCGTGATTTAGTCATTAATACGCGATGAATACGCCACAAATTTGGCCTGTGTCGCTGTTGGCTATGTGCGCTGAAACTCGCCTTTTTAGGTTGCTTGGGTATATAATCCCCCGATTATTCTTTTAACCAATTTTGCTGTTTTAAAATTGCCCGCGGAAATCCCATGAAGTTTATTGTAAAGCTGTATCCAGAAATCATGATGAAGAGCAAGCCTGTACGCATGCGCTTCACCAAAATGCTCGAAACTAACATCCGTAATGTGCTTAAAAAAGTTGACGAAGATGCAAAAGTGCAGCGTCAATGGGACCGCATTATGGTGATGGTACCAAAGGATAAGCCTGAATTGGCCCAAGCTTTCGGTGAGCGTCTGGCGTGTATTCCTGGCATTGCACACGTAGTGCAAGTGGATGAGTACAGCTTTGAATCTGTTGATGATATTTATCAGCAAGTCTTGCCTGTTTACCGTGACCAACTCGCGGGTAAAACCTTCTGCGTGCGAGTCAAGCGTACTGGCGATCATGATTTTAATTCTATTGAAGTTGAACGTTATGTCGGTGGTGGCTTAAACCAGTTTACCGATGCGCTGGGCGTGCGTTTAAAGAATCCGGACATTACCGTTAATTTAGAGATTGAGCGCGATAATCTTTATATGGTGACTAAGCGTATTGAAGGTCTAGGCGGTTTTCCGATGGCAACACAGGAAGATGTATTGTCCTTGATTTCGGGTGGTTTTGACTCTGGCGTATCTAGCTATCAATTTATCAAAAAAGGCGCTCGTACCCATTACTGCTTCTTCAATCTGGGCGGCGCACAGCACGAAATTGGTGTAAAACAAGTGGCTTACCATTTGTGGAAAACCTACGGTGAATCCCACAAAGTGAAGTTTATTTCTGTGCCTTTTGAGCCTGTGGTTGCTGAGATTTTAGAGCGTATCGATAACGGTCAAATGGGCGTTGTATTGAAACGCATGATGATGCGTACCGCGGCGCGTATCGCCGAGCGTATGGGCATTCAAGCCTTAGTTACCGGTGAAAGTTTAGGCCAAGTGTCTAGCCAGACCCTGACCAACTTAAACGTCATCGACCGTTGTACTGAGTTATTGATTCTACGTCCCTTAATCGCCATGGATAAGCAAGACATTATCAACGAGAGCCGTAAAATCGGCACCGAAGATTTTGCTAAATCAATGCCTGAATATTGCGGCGTAATTTCGCAAAAGCCGACGGTAAAAGCGGTATTAGCTAAGGTTGAAGCGGAAGAGAAAAAGTTCTCTGAGGATTTGATCGATCAGATCATCGCCCAATCTGTCACTATCGATATCAGGGAGATCGCAGAACAAATGGATACTCGGATTACTGAGACAGAAACGGTTGCCAGTATCGATACTAACCAAGTGGTCATTGATATTCGTGCTCCTGAAGAAGAGGAAAGCAAACCGCTGCAAATTGAAGGTATTGAGATAAAGCGCATCCCATTCTTCAAGTTAGCGACTCAGTTTGCCGATCTCGATAAGCAAAAGACTTATTTGCTCTATTGTGAGCGTGGGGTGATGAGTAAATTGCAGGCATTGTATTTAATCGAGCAAGGTTACACGAACGTGAAAGTGTATCGTCCATAAGTCGGGCGAAAACCTGCCCATTGCCGTATATCGTCAGTGGGATTGATTTGCTATTCAAGTACAAAAAAGCCGCATATTAATGCGGCTTTTTCTTTGCTCTTACTGAGCGCGACCTGAGTTTCAGTGTCGTTTAGGTTATTCGGCTTTAACGACTTGCTGATGAGATGCGACATCGTCTGTGGCAATCAACAGAGTGGCTTCTTGTAGCACTTCTTGGTGCATTTTATTCATTGCAGTGGTTAAATCTGCAGTGATATTGGCTTGCAAGTCGCTTGTGTCGATGACGATTTCGTCAACGAGTACATTTGCACTGGCATTAAAGCTGAGTGCTGAGACTAATATTAACGCAAACGCCGATTTTAAATTGAACATAGTCGCCTCCGGGCTGACAAATTAACGCTGTCAGACATTCCCATCATCAACTTTGAGATTGTCTAACTTAGGTATTTCATAGCTATGGATGTTTCATCGCTATTGGTGTTTCGTTGATAAGCTGTTTCATTGGCGCAAAATTTAACCAAAAACGCTGGCCTTTACAAACGATTAAATGTAACAATACGGATTAGAAAAACTAATTAAAAAACGAGACTGAGATCACTATGTCGAGACGATTACCACCGCTTAATGCGGTTAAAGCTTTTGAGGCAGCCGCGCGGCATTTGAGCTTTACGCGGGCAGCGGAAGAATTGTTTGTTACACAGGCTGCGGTGAGCCATCAAATAAAGGCATTAGAAGATTTTCTCGGATTAAAATTATTTCGTCGAAAGAACCGTTCTTTGCTATTAACCGAAGAAGGGCAAAGCTATTTTCTCGACATCAAAGATATCTTTATTCAGCTTGCCGATGCCACCGACAGATTACTCGCCCGCAGTGCGATTGGTTCGCTGACGGTCAGTATGTCACCCAGTTTTGCGATTCAATGGCTAGTGCCACGTTTGGCTAAATTCAGTGAGAAAAATCCCGATATCGATGTGCGAATTAAGGCCGTTGATACCGAAGCGAGTTCATTAACCGATGATGTGGATGTGGCTATTTATTATGGCTTAGGTAATTGGCCTGGGCTACGTGCGGATAAGCTCAGAAACGAAGTGCTTATTCCCGTGTGTTCGCCCATGTTGCTCAACGGTCCTAAACCACTCTCAAAACCGAGCGATTTAAAGTATCACACGCTATTACATGATATGAATCGTCACGATTGGCAGGCGTGGTTTAGGCAATGTGGCATTACCGATATTAATGTGAATCAAGGACCTATTTTCAGTCATTCGTCTTTGGTATTGCAGGCGGCGGCCCACGGTCAAGGGGTTGCTCTGGGTTACAGCGTGCTGGCTCGCCCCGATATCAAAGCTGGGCGACTTGTGTGCCCATTCCAAGAAGTCTTGGTCAGTAAAGATGCTTACTACTTAGTTTGCCAGCAAAACCATGCTGAGCTGGGTAAAGTGGTGGCGTTTCGTGAATGGATGTTAGACATGTTTGCCGAGGAGTCTCGCAGTGAGTTGTTGCCCGGATAAGCCGAGTTATGTATTAGAAGGGGAGCCTGCTAATACTTTGATTTTATTGGCCCACGGTGCGGGTGCTAACATGGATTCTGATTTTATGCAGGCCATGTCGGCGGGATTCGTTGCTCAGGGCTTCCGAGTGATGCGCTTTAATTTTCCTTATATGCAGGCGAATGCCGTCGATGGTAAACGGCGTCCACCGGACCGTGCGCCTAAATTGCTCGCGTGTTTTACACAGATGCTCGATATCGCCCACTCACAACCACAAGTTGAACGTGTGGTGTTAATGGGGAAATCCATGGGCGGTCGTATGGCGGCCCTATTAGTCTGCGATTCTGCATTAGCGGCGCGCATCGATAGGGTGATTTGTTTAGGTTATCCTTTTGTGCCACTCAAAGGCGGCGAGCCTAGATTGGAACCTTTGAATGAATGCCAAGTCCCAGTATTAGTCGTACAGGGTGAGCGGGATAAGTTTGGTGGCAAAGCGCAGATCCCAAGCTGGCCTTTGAAAGCTGAGATAGGATTGGCTTGGATAACCGACGGCGATCATAGTTTTGTCCCAAGAAAGTCGTCAGGCACCAGTGAAGCCGCTAACCTTGCACGTGCTATTGATTTATCAAGTGATTTTATTCGTGAGCTTGATGTTGAGCGAATAAATGTTGAATGAGTGAATCCCATTCCAGCAGGAGCGTTAAATGCGTAAAGGTTTATTGTTACTCGCCGCCGTGAGCGGATTCTTAGCCGTCGCCTTAGGGGCTTTTGGTGCACATGGTTTAAAAGCGGTCGCGCCACCAAACTTAATTGAAGTCTTTAACTTAGGTGTGCAATATCATTTCTACCATACCTTTGCCCTCATCATGGTTGCCTTCTCGGGCCAATGGTTAACCTCGCGTTTACTGGACTGGTCGGCATATCTCTTTGTCGCAGGCATAGTTCTATTTTCGGGCTCACTATATGGATTGGCCTTGTTTGGGACTAAGTGGTTAGGTCCTATTACGCCTATGGGCGGTGGTTGTTTCTTATTGGGGTGGTTATTATTTGCCGCCGCGGTATGGCGTCACAAAGTTATCGACGGTCATGAGTCTTAATCACTGATGCTTATGTGAGTTAACAGGCTTAGGGTGCACCTAAGCCTTTTTTATTTCTCTAATCGCAATTCAAGGTTCAGCAGTAGGCAAATAGGGCATTTGTGGATTGAAATTGGTATACTGGCGCCCAAATTGATAGTCAGCCAATGCTTTGGCTTGGATTTCTCAGGGATCCCCATGAAAAACCTATTTTTATTTTGCCGCGCAGGCTTTGAAAAAGAATGCGCTGCAGAAATCCAACAGCGAGCCGGTGAGCTCAATGTGGGTGGCTTTGTTAAGGCCAACAATAACGACGCTTATGTTGTATACCAATGTTTTGAAGACGACGCTGCTGATACGTTAGTCAAACAATTACCTTTAGATTCGCTCATTTTCGCCCGCCAGATGTTTGCTGCTAGCGACTTGTTAGTTGACTTGCCTGAAAATGACAGAATAAGCCCAATCGTTGCGGCGCTCAGTGACGTCAGCAAAGCGGGTGAAGTGCGGGTTGAAACACCTGACACTAACGAAGCGAAAGAGCTCTCGGCTTTTTGCCGTAAGTTCACTGTGCCTTTACGCCAGCATTTGAAAAAATCGGGCAGTTTGCTCGCGCAGGAAAATCCCAAACGTCCGATTATCCACGTGTGTTTTATTGGCCCCGGCCGTGCCTATGTGGGTTATTCCTACAGTAATAACAGTTCGCCACATTTTATGGGCATTCCACGCCTTAAAATGGCGGCGGATGCACCGAGTCGTTCAAGTCTGAAACTCGACGAAGCCTTTGGCCAATTCGTGCCTAAGGAAGAGCAAGAAGAGCGTATTCGCAGTGGCATGAACTCAGTGGATTTGGGCGCTTGCCCTGGTGGCTGGACTTATCAACTGGTGCGTCGCGGCATGTTTGTGTCGGCAGTTGATAATGGCCCTATGGATGAAAAACTGATGGAAACGGGCCAAGTGAAACATTACCGTGAAGACGGTTTCCGTTTCGAACCGCAACGTAAAAATATCTATTGGCTGGTGTGCGACATGGTTGAGAAACCTGCGCGTGTTGCCGAACTGATTGAAGCTTGGGCGATTAACGGTTGGTTTAAGGAAGCGATTTTTAACCTTAAATTACCGATGAAGAGCCGCTATAAAGAAGTGACTGCTATCCTTGAGACCATGCAGACGATTCTTAAAGAGAATGGTGTGACTGATTTTAAAGTGCAGTGTAAGCATCTTTATCACGACCGTGATGAAGTGACAGTGCATTTATGGCTACGCCCTAATACCGCGTGGAATTAATTCCAGTGCTAACCCTGCGGTGATCTTGTTGTCGCTAGAATGGTAATTGTCACGCGGGTTTAAAGCCACGCAGGTTTAAAAGCTAGATAACAAAAAGCCCCAAAGGAAACTTTGGGGCTTTTTCGTGTTTACTCATTTGAGTTTCAAGCGCTTGCTTCTTTTAAGCTTTTGCTTGAATAAGCGCGTTATAGACACGTCTTAAACGCGCTTAGCATTGAGATCACAGACGCTCAAGCACCGCTTGCGTGAAGTCAGTCGTGCCGTGAGTGCCGCCTAAATCGCGAGTCGTACGGTCGCCTTCTTCAATGACTGCAGATACCGCTTTACGGATTTGCTCAGCTTTGTCAGCCATACCTAAATATTCCAGCATCTGAATAGACGCTAAAATCACTGAGGTTGGGTTTGCAAGGTTTTTGCCCGCGATATCCGGTGCACTACCGTGAACGGCTTCGAAAATCGCGGCATCACGGCCAATGTTTGCGCCTGGCGCCATACCTAAACCACCCACTAAACCGGCACACAGGTCCGATAAAATGTCACCGAACAGGTTGGTCGTCACGATCACATCGAAGTTTTCTGGGTTCATCACTAACTTCATGCACGTTGCATCGACGATCATTTCTTCTGTCTTGATGTCTGGGTAACGTAGGCTCACTTCACGGGCCACTTTCAGGAACAGGCCTGACGTTGACTTCATGATGTTGGCTTTGTGTACAATAGTGACTTTCTTACGGTTTTCTTTGCGAGCTAGTTCGTAGGCGAAAGTGGCGATTTGCTCGGCACCTTGGCGAGTGACGATACTGGTTGCTTCGGCTGTTAAACCATCTTCAGACACTTTTTGACCATGGCCAGAATACATGCCTTCGGTGTTTTCACGTACTGTGATGATATCGATATTTTCGTAACGGGCTTGGGTACCTTTGAAAGACAGTACTGGGCGTACGTTAGCATACAGACCGAATTTTTTACGCAAGGTTACGTTGATAGAAGTAAAGCCTTCACCAACGGGAGTCGTCAGCGGCCCTTTCAGCGTGATACGGTTTTTTTCAATGAGTTCTAAAGTGCGTGCTGGCAGTAACTCGCCTTGCTTTTCAAGTGCAGTCAGGCCGGCATCGGCAAATTCATATTCAAAATCACAGCCCGCTTTATCAAGAATTTTTAAGGCTGAATCAATAATACTTGGGCCAATTCCATCACCTGGAATTACGGTTATCGTTCTTTTTGACATGGAGAAGTCCTTCCACGGTTCGTCGTTACTGCAATTGTCTGCCCCAGTGCTAACTGGATAGCAGGACTATGAATTTGGTATTTTTTCTGCCTATTATTTTAACCATCTTTGGTCAAACTTCACAGGAAATAGTGAGCAATATCACGATTTTTTATGTGGTATAACTTGTAAAAATACTGGGTTCTCACCATGATGGAGAGCCAATGGTTAAAAAAGTCTACTTTAGTCTAACAAATATATAAAAGAGGAAGACATTGAAGTTAATCCCTATCACATCCCTGGTTTTGTTATCCCTTGGAATATTGCCAGCAGTGCAGGCTGAAACCAGCACTAAACCGCTCACCCTAACAGACATTATGCATTTTGAATCCCTTGAAAAGCCGGTTATCTCAGATAAGGGGCAAGTCATCGCGGTCGAGTCTGCGCCCGATCGCGGGGATAGTCACGTCATTGTGAAAAATGTCCTGTCGCAGCAAAGCTATCAAATCGCGGGGGGGTCAGATCCCTTGGTGAACCACGATGGTCGTTATGTGGCTGTAGTGGTTAAACCGAGTTTGCTCATGCGTGAAACGAGTGATGCCAAGGCGAAGAAAAAACTCAAATCCGACATGGTGTTGCTCGATACTCAAACTGGCACGCAAACTCGCTTCGAGCGTGTGAAGGAATTTGTGTTCAGTGATGACGGTAAGCATCTGGCGATTTGGTTTGAGGCTGATGAAGAGTCCAAAAAAGATGCTGAGCCTAAAACTACCGAAAAACTCGCTGAAGCAGGCACACAAAGCCCTGCGAATATTGATAAGCCAAAGGTCGATAAGTTTGACCAAGGTCGACGTTTTACGTTGCTCAGTTTAGAAGACCAAACAAAGCGAATTGATGTCGAGCAGGTTACTGGCTATGTTTTTGATAAGGCAAGCCGTAGACTCGCGCTGGCAGTGAACGATATCACCAATAAGCAACATCAATTGCAGTTAGTCGATTTAAACACTCACAAAAAAACCGTTGCCTTTGATTCGCCTAGCCAACAGATTGGTGCGTTAGCGCTGGCTAAAAATGGTCGTTGGCTTGCATTTACGCAGGGCAAAGACAGTGAGTTACCTTATGGCCGCAGCTATCAGTTATCGCTGGTCGATTTGCAGTCGGGCAAAATCAGTAAAATCCCTGAGTCACCCGAGTGGAAACTGAATCGCTACACAAGTTTAAGCTTCTCATTGGATAGCGAACGGCTGTTCTTTGGCCGCGTACCTGAGGTGAGTCAGCAGCTCAGTTTGCAGAAGATCACCGAAGAAAAAGGCCTGTTCGATACAAATATTGTCACCGGACAGCGTGGGCTTAAGGTATGGCATGGGGATGATCCTCGTATTAAGCCTAATGAAATCAAGCAATATGAGGATGAGCAAAAACGCACTTACCTTGCGGTATTGCATTTAGGTTCGAATAACGTGGTGCAGCTTGGCGATAAAGCTGTTCCTGATGTGACGATTTCACAACATAAACGTTTTATGTTGGCCAGTTCAGATTTGCCCTATCGCAAGATGGCGACGTGGGCAGGGTTCTACCAAGATTATTATCTGGTCGATATTAATACTGGCAGTAAAGTGCCATTTTTGACACAACAGCCGAGTGATGCCGAGCCTACGCTGTCGGGAAATGGCAAGTATGTGGCTTATTATCAGCAAGGTAATGTGTATCTCTATGATATTGCAGAGGATCGTCGTACTAATCTCACAAAATCCCTAAAGGTTAGTTTTGCCGATGAAGACCACGATTATCCATCCAGTGCTCCAGGATATGGTTTTGGTCCTTGGCTTAAAAATGATGCGGGTTTCTTGGTTTACGACAAATACGATGTTTGGCAGTTTAATACCGAATCTAAGGCGGGCTTTGCCTTAACCGCAGGAAAAGGGCGCACTCAGAAAATTCAATATCGGCTTGAGGGCTTAGTCGATAATCCCGATGAGCCGACTGAGCTTGCCTATAACGCCACTGTGTTACTCCACGGTTATAGTGATAAAACCAAGGCCGATGGTTTTTATCAAGCCACCTTGGGCGAAGCGGGCGTGAAAACGCTGATGCAAGGCGAGTATAAGTTGACCGTGTTAGGCCGCAGTAAAGACGGCGATACTATCGTGTTTTCTAAGGAGCGTTTTGACTTATTCCCTGACTTGTATACGGCCAGCTATAGCGCACCGCAAAATGCAGTTAAGCAAACCGATTTAGATAAGCAGCGTCAAGCCTTTAACTGGAGCCAATCCGAGTTAGTTCACTGGACAAATGGCGATGGTAAACCGTTAGATGGCGTGCTGATCAAGCCGACGAATTATCAAGCGGGTAAGCGCTATCCTGTACTGGTTTATTACTATCGCTTTATGACGGATAGACTGCACGCCTTTCCGCAGATGAACATTAACCACAGACCTAACTTTGCTTGGTACATCAATAATGGCTATGCGGTGTTCCTACCGGACATTCGCTTTGAAATTGGTTACCCAGGGGCGAGCTCAGTACAAGCGCTCACGTCTGGCGTGCAAAAGCTGATTGAGATAGGCATTGCCGATCCCGATGCTATTGGTTTGCAAGGTCATTCTTGGAGTGGCTATCAAACGGCGTTTGCCATTACTCAAACTAAGATGTTTAAGGCGGCGGTTGCAGGTGCTCCAGTATCGAACATGACCAGTGCCTATAGCGGTATTCGCCACGGCACAGGTATTGCGCGTCAGTTCCAATATGAAACCGGACAGAGTCGTATTGGCGCAAGTTTGTTTGCCGCGCCGCAAAAGTATATTGAAAACTCGCCAGTATTTTATGCTGACCGTATTCAAACGCCTTTGATGATCATGTTTGGTGATAAGGACGATGCAGTGCCTTGGGAACAAGGTGTTGAAATGTACTTAGCCATGCGCCGTGCGGGGAAAGAGGTGGTGTTCTTGCAATACGAGGATGAGCCGCATCACTTGAAAAAGTACCCGAACAAGCTCGATTACAGCATTCGCATGATGCAATATTTCGACCATTATCTGAAGGGAAAACCTGCGCCAGAATGGCTCAGCAAAGGTGAAGCCTATGTCGAGTATAAGGCCGATGATGAATAGGCAATTGGCTTAGTTGTTTTACAATTGAGCCAATTCGTTGATTGTCAAAATAAAAACGCCACCGATTCGGTGGCGTTTTTATTTAACTGTCAGTCGTATTTATTTACTGGTTAATGTCTCTTGGGCAGAGCTGAGGGCTGTGTCAGTATCTGCATCGAGATATTGCTTATAGGTATCTTGGCCCCAAGCAATCAATTGATCATTTTCAAAAATCAGTGGGGTACATTCCTCTTTCGTGGTCACACCGTCTGATTTTTCATGGTGAGTGCGATAAAAGAGCACCTGTAGCTTGGTTTCTTTTACGGCTTTGGCCTCTGAAAAGTCAGCTTTACCTAGTAACTGTTTTACTGAAACGATATTTTGCCCTAGCGCTAACTCGTTCATTTTTTGGCTGTTATAGGATTGTCTGTCCTCCCAACTCATGTCATCTGGCGTAGGTTCATAAACGAGTACCACCACAGCGACAAAGGCGACGTAGGCGGCGAAAATGCTACCGATGATTACCGAAACTTTTGATTTCATTTACAGTTATTCCTTTACCTCATTAAATGAGTCACGTTATTACGTCCATAAAATACGCTTTTGTTGTTCTAAGGTAAATGCGTTAATTGCAACTTTATATTAACAGATGTTTAGGCAGGATTGATTGGGTTTTCAGGCAGGCAGTTATTATCATGCAAGGAGTTCATCACGCGAAAATCTTTTAAATTAATATTGAGTGGCAGGTCTGTTTGTAACTGTGCGAGCTTATAGCTGAGTCTTGCCATCTCCTTACCTTCGGCAAGTTTTTTGGCTTGTTTAGCGCCTAAGTTAGATAGCGATGAAAACAAGGTTGGTAAGCTTCTAAAGGTTTTCAATAATTCGGCAGCCGACTTAGGGCCTATGCCCGCAATACCAGGAATTTTATTACCGCTGTCGCCAGCTAATGCCATCAAGTCGAGAAATTGATTGCGCTCGACACCGAGTTTTTGTTCCAATGCAGCGATATCTAAGTACTGCTGATTAAAGTGATCCCACTGGCTGATTTGGCGATGATTGAGCTGACTAAAACCTTTGTCGGTGGACACTATAATGGCTTCACCCTGCGCTTTGGCGGTTTTTATCGCTAGAGTGGCAATCACATCATCGGCTTCAGCCGCCGCATAAATAGAGCCAATGTTCATCATGGTTAAGTGATCTTGCAGCGCAGCAAGGCCTTTTGCCAGCGGCTCAGGCATAGGTTTACGGCCTTTCTTATAATCGGGGTAAAGCTGTTTACGCCATGAGACTTCATCCCCATCCCACACGATAGCTACATGGGTTGGGCGATGCACACGCAGCAGTTTAGTGCACGCCAAACTGACGCGCTCTGTGAGGCTTTGCATATCGGATTCATCGGGGATCGCCGCATAGATGCGGCGAACCAAGTTGAGACCATCGATGATTAAAAACTTGTTCATGGGGTGTTGTTGCTTCGCTCTCTATTTCACTATTTGATAGCAAGGAATATAGGCGCTTCCTGGAAGCTTCATTCTTTGTTGCTGTACAAATGCACTTAAGAGTTTATCCATCATATCCATGAGCTTAGGATCGCCTTTTAATTGGAAGGGGCCATCACGCTCTATGTGCTTGATTGTTTCCGACTTGACGTTACCCGCCACTATACCTGAAAACGCTTTACGGAGGTTGGCGGCAAGTTCGGCTTTATTGGTTTGGAAGTGTAGATCTAAGTTTGCCATTACTTCGTGGCTTGGGATAAAAGGTAACTGAAACTCAGACTCAATCTTCAGTGCCCACTGATATTGGTAAGCATCACCCGTTGAGCGGCGATAGGCTTTTACTTGCTCCATTCCTTGCTTCATGATGCGTGCCACTTCAGTGGGATTATCAATGATAATTTGGTACTTTTTCTGAGCTTCGGGTCCTAAGGTTGAGGCAATAAACTCATCAATCTTAATGAAGTAATCTGCGCTCTCCGTTGGGCCTGTGAGTATCAGGGGGAAAGGCGTTTGTTGGTTTTCTTCGTTAAGTAAAATACCCAATATATAGAGCAATTCTTCAGCCGTGCCAGCACCGCCAGGGAAGATAATAATGCCGTGGCCTAAGCGCACGAAAGCTTCGAGGCGCTTTTCAATATCGGGTAAGATCACCAGTTCATTGACTATTTGATTCGGTGGCTCGGCGGCAATAATACTTGGTTCAGTTAAACCAATATATCGTGCATTTTTAATCCGTTGTTTGGCATGACCTATCGCCGCACCTTTCATCGGACCTTCCATCGCACCAGGACCACAGCCTGTACAAATATCTAATTCCCTCAGGCCAAGTTGATAACCTACCTCACGTGTGTACTGGTATTCGATGGCATTAATACTGTGTCCGCCCCAACAGACGACCACATTAGGGTCTTTCATCGGTGCTATCGCCCGTGCATTACGCAGAATATCAAACACCACATTGGTGATATGGTGGGCATTGGTCAGATTAATGTGTTTTAGTGAGTCATATCTATCACTGATATAAAGGATATCGCGTAAGACTGAGAACAGATGCTCTTGAATTCCCGTGATAATTTGACCATCGACAAAGGCTTGTTCGGGGGGATTGATCAGTTCTAATTTTACCCCACGCTCCCGTTGTAAAACGTTGATGTCGAAATCATGGTATTGCTCGAATAGGGCTTTAGAGTTGTCGGTTTTTAAACCCGCGGCAAGCACTGCTAAGGAGCAGTTGCGGTACAGTTGGTATAGGGCACTTTTGGCACTATTTTTGAGTCGATCAACTTCAAGTTGCGAAAGCTGATCCATGCTGCCTTTTGGGCTGACTTTTACTATCATTTACCACTCCTTCGTCATGACAGGAGTGATTAGAGGAGGCGTATAGTGGGGCTTAATTATACGTCAATCACAACCCTGTCTCTGCTTTCGTGTTTCGCTTTGTAGAGTGCTGCATCGGCGCGTTCAAAGGTCTCATGTATGAGTTCACTTCCCATAACTTGCGCAGCCCCTATAGATACTGTAACTGTAATTCTCTGATTTTTAAATTTAAATGGAATATTTTTTACTTTCTCGCGCACTCTGTTTAAAAGTTGAGCGATATCAGCAGGGGCCACATCAGGTAATAGCAGTACAAATTCTTCGCCGCCATAGCGGGCTACAAATTCTGTATCTCGCAGGGAGTTTTTCAATGCCATTGCTATAACTTGTAAGGTTTTATCACCTGTGCTGTGGCCAAAACTGTCGTTGATGGTTTTGAAGTGATCGATATCGGCAACGGCAACCCACAACGGGGACTTATGCCGTTGATAGTTACGGTATTCTAGCTCCATGCGCTCTTCTAATGCAGCACGGTTAGGCAATTGAGTTAAGCTGTCGAGTAAGTTGAGTTTTTGTTGTTCAAACAAACGCTCTTTGTAGGTGTTAGCCTCACTACTTAACTCATTAAGCTCTTTGCGCATTGTCTCCATCGACTTGCGCAGCAGAGCTTGCTCTCTTTGCTCTAGGGCTTCTTTACGGGCTAATGCCGAGCGGATAGAGTTAAGTTGCTCTGTTAGTTGAGCTTTAAGGTCAACGACGTCTTCCACATCGATAATGATTTCACCGGCGTTGTCGACGCGGGTGTTAATCTCACGATTTAGCTGGGTTTTTAATTGGAAGCTACGTTGATTGTGATTGTAAGACTCGCTCACCACCTCACGCACCGCGGTTAAGGCATCATTGAGTGCAAACAAAAACTCTTGGGATGCCGATTTCTCGCGGGCGATGTTATCAAGCAATAATGCTAAAATGGTTTGGTAGGCTTCGAGCAAGCTATCAACTTCAATCTCAGAAGAGAGTACTTCTTTGATCACTAATACTTGGTCACGTTGATCTTTACGGAACTCGATTTCCGAAATCATCTGCGCCAGCTCATGGGCTAGTTGCCTGTGCTTTGGTAAGACATCAAGTTTTTCAGATTCGCTAAATTGTAGCTGTAATATGGTTTCGTAGAAGCCAATGATTTGCTTAACTTTAGGTATATATTCCCACACAGTATGAAAAGGTTTAGCCAGATCTTGCTTGAAGTAATTGACTTCTTTTTTGAGCTTTTCAGGTGCAGAGTTAACGCGTTGGATCTGACGGATCACCTGTGACAAACCAGTACGACTCTCTTCGAGTTGTACCATCACATGGTGATATTGGCCTTTTAGCAGGCGCTCGACATCAACTAATTCTGGCAATGCCTCATCGACTCGCTCAAACGTATTTAAGTTATGGCGAAGTTTGGCGAGTTTATTATCCAGCTCAAGATTTTGCCCTTTACAGGCGAGGCTTAAGTGACCAATAAATTGGAGTAATGTCTGTAACTTTGCATTTCTATCTTCATTAACTTCATCAAGGGCAAGTTTGGCCGAATGGAGTTTCTGTTGCAGCAAGGCAAGTTGTGAAACTGTAGCGCTTGAATCCTTCATCCTGAGTATTGTCCTAACTCTGCAAGGCTAAAAAACATGACCATCCTATGTCCAGATTAGCTGTTAACTCATATGATACTAATGTTATAACACTGGGCGTAGAGTGCAAATGCGATTTACCAGTGACTCTGTGATTAATTACCGATATTGATCAAATATTTTCCAGTAATTGCCTATCTTGGTTATTTTCCCAGCAAGGCCAGCGAATATCCTCTTTATTGCCGTTGGTCTCTAATCTGATTAATCCACGCTCAATGCCTTTTTCAAGGTGCAAAAATAACGGGTTTGCAAATAAGCTCAAAGGAACAAAGTCGAGGGCTCTGAGAGCGACATAATAGTCGTTATTACCACCTAAACTACGGGCACAGGCAAGCGCCATCTGCACTGTTTCAAATTTTAATTTCGCGGCCATTTTAATTTCTGATTTCGCTAAAAGTGGCAAATGCGCAAAGCCAAGACGGAAATGATGTGTGATTTGCTGTTGATCGAGTTTCAGGCGTACTTGGCTGAGTATTTGTGTCGGCTCAATAGGTTGCGTGAAACGAACCGCAAATACCCCTTGGCGTACCACATAAACAGATGCTGCGAGTGCATCCGTTAGATGATTGGCAATTTGCGCTGTTACTGCATCACTAAAATATTGGCCATAGTCCAGATCCGCCGTAAGTTGGGTGGGGAAGGCGATAATCGCGAGTGCCGTTGTGGATTCCTGACTTTGATTATGGCTTAAATGTGCTAATAATGCGGCATATCCTAAATTGTGAGTGAAGGGTTCCTGTAGCGTTAATTGAGTTAATGCCGCGTTTTTAGCTGTTATTTTGCGACGATTTTGTAGCATGAAAATAATCACGAGCAGCAAGAGTCCGGCAATAAGGCTGCAAATGAGCAGTAGCGTGTGAGTGTTGTTGCTTTCTTTCACTGTCTCAACGAGTTTTCCCTGTAGCATGTTGAGCTCAAGTTTAAGTTGTTGCTCTGCAAGGGCAGAGGCCGACACTGGGGAGTCTTTATCTGTCTCAGCTGGCTTTTTACCTAGCTCAATGATACGGGCTTGGGCATCGATGGTTTTTGATAATTCACCTAATTTTTGCGCCGCCGAGGCGATAAGGGTGAGTGCGGATTTTTGTTCATCGACCAGTTTTAAATCGACCGCGAGTGCTAATGCGATATCGGCATGGGCCATCATCAGCGGCCAATCTTGGTTGGTTTGGGCGATTTCACCAATTAAGAGTTCGTTATAAACTTGATAGTGATGGCTTTGTTTTTCTTTGAATATTTGATTGGCCATCAGTAAATATTTTAGGGCGTTAACATTGTCTTTAATATTTGAGTAGGCTTGTCCTAAATTATGGAAATTAAGCCCCTGTGCGATGTAGTTACCGCGTTTTGCATCTAATTGCTGGGCATTTAGGTAGTAATCAATCGCTTTATGCCAATCCCCTTGTTCGCCATAGACCATAGCGATCACTGTCATACAACTTGAAAGATAAGTGTCATTGCCCATCTTTTTAAAGCCAGCCGCGGCTTCATGAGCGTTTTTAAGCGCTTCATCCCACTGCTTTAAGTCACGGTATACCTTAGAAAGTTGCAATTGCAGATTGGTTTTCATTGAAGGGTAATTAGAACGATTGGAGATCCGAATCGCTTCACTATAATGCTGTAGTGATTTTGTAAGCTGCTGATTAAAATTGTAATAAAAGCCAAGCCTCGCTTCAGCCGCCGCGATTAAGTAATCGTTTCTGAGTTTATAGGCAATGTCGCGGTATGTGTGGAAGTGCATCAGTGCAGGCACTTCCTGGCGGATCAATAAATGTAAGCCACCTAGATGTTCATGAATATTGTGTTTAAGAATCAATGCTTCGATGTCATAGCTGTCGTTGATGCGGGTGAGCGCTTCGTTATAAAGACCAATCGCTTCTTGATATTTCTGTTCCGTACGGCCAAGGTAACGGCCATTTAACATGGCGACCATGGCAAGTTCATAGGGCGATTGCGCCGCAGTCGATAGGAGTTCAATCAAGCTTTTTGCGTTTTGAAAATCGACCTTGGTTTTAACGTTCGGCTCCATATTGAGGCGGGCCAGTAAATACAAAATCTGTTCAAATTCGAGTGGATTGTAGCCTTGTTCTTGGGCTGCGCGCTCAAATTGGTCACGGTTTTGAAATGCGAGGGGAAAGGAAATCGTTTTGTTGAGCGCATCATACATTTGCTGCGGTGATTCTCTTAACTCAACCTCATCCGCTTCGAGATCTCGGCTTTGGACTGTAAAAGGCAGTGACAGCAACAAAGTAAATAAAATAACCGTGAGTTTTTGCATTTGAACTGTGATTCCTCATTCCTTTAGTCAAGGAACTTATTTTGTTAGCTTTTGTTAGCGCCTAATGAGGATGCTACATCGACTTGTTATACTTGGAAAAATCATAAGAAGCATAATAACAGAAGGAAGCAAGAGTGAAACCCAACAGACTATCAATCTTGATATTAAGCGCATTATTTTCGGGTCAAGTATTGGCCGATGTGAAATACCAAATCGACCTTATTAAACCCGAACACCATATTGCCCAAGTGAGTGTCACTTTTCCTGAAGTGAAGACGAACGATTTTACGGTGAATCTCCCTGTGTGGCGGACGGGCAAATATCAAGTATTGCCTTTGGCCGATGGTGTGCGCTTATTCCAGAATTCAGATAATAACTGCGACACTCTAATCGAGGTGTAGAAGAAGCCAACTGCTGAAAAGTGGTACGCTTTATCTCGCCAAAGTAAAAGAGTATCACCATGAATTATCAACAATTGACCGAAGCAAGACGATACCAGATTTCCGTACTGTTAGAACAGGGCTTTTCGATAGCACACATAGCT
This sequence comes from Shewanella sp. SM32, assembly GCF_025654235.1. Lineage (NCBI taxonomy): Bacteria > Pseudomonadati > Pseudomonadota > Gammaproteobacteria > Alteromonadales > Shewanellaceae > Shewanella > Shewanella sp. SM32. The sequence continues at coordinate 26,653 of NZ_JAKKRO010000068.1, forward strand.
AAATGCATTGATTGTCATCGCTCTAGTGTCTATAGGGAAGTTAAACGATGCCAAGGGC
>NZ_JAKKRO010000069.1:0-25968 GCF_025654235.1 Shewanella sp. SM32
CCCCCGTAGGGCGTATGCGGTATTAGCAGTCGTTTCCAACTGTTATCCCCCTCGACTGGGCAGATCCCTAGGCATTACTCACCCGTCCGCCGCTCGCCACCTCAGAAGTAAACTCCCTTGTGCTGCCGCTCGACTTGCATGTGTTAGGCCTGCCGCCAGCGTTCAATCTGAGCCATGATCAAACTCTTCAATTAAAGTTTTGTTGCTTCCGTCTTGCGACTTCAGCGGCTCAATGAATTCTGATTTTTTTTGTTTCTCGCTAAAGAAACAAACTGTACATATTGCTATGAACACTCATTGTTACATTGATTTAAATTTTTGACTGCCAACCCGAAGGCTAAGCAGTTTCGATTAACTCAACACCTGTGAGTGTCCACACAGATTTCTTGTTTTATCTTGTTAAAGAGCAACTCAACCTCATAAGAGAAGGTGAGTACCACACTGAGCGTCGAACGCTTCCAGTTGGCTAGGGCTGCGTATTCTACGCATTTTCCGTTTCACGTCAAGGAGTTTTTGCAAACTTTCTCAACACTCATCAATCAGTAAACACATCGATGAACTGTCACACCAGCCTGCTTAACGCTGCCTGCCGTGTCAGTGGATGCGCATTATAGGCAGTGAAACTTTTTGTGCAAGGGCTTTTTAAATGAAAAAAGATCGCATGGCGATCTTTTAAACAGCGGCGATTATTTTACATGCAAAGTGCCCATTAATTGGGCTTTTTGCTGCCTTTATCGATAAAACCTTGGATTAGCGAGACGGCTTTTACGTCATCCCAATCAACATAGGATCGAACAAAGGCAATTAATTGACCCTGTTGATCAAGAATAAAGGTCGCAGGAATCGTGTCGAGCGGAAAAACGTTCCCAAGACTTTGTGGTTGATCGTAGTAAGAGTTGAAATTCGCCATACCCAATGAACTTAAGAACGGCTGAACCTGCTGCTTACCTTCTGCATCAATAGAGATAGGCAGCACGACAAAATCTTCAGTCTTGAACTTAGTTGCTAACCTTTCGATTGCAGGCAACTCTCTGACACATGGCGGACACCAAGTCGCCCACATGTTAACCATAATGATCTTGCCTTTAAATTGGCTGAAGTCGATAGCTTTACCATCGACATCATTAAAGGCAACAGGCTCAATAGGAAAAGTCTTTGGCAGTACATTAATCAAATCAACCGTTGATTCCATCGGTTTAGCCGTTTGCTGCATACCAGGGTACGCATGCGCGACCCCAGCAACAAATACCGAAAGAATGGATGACAACATGAATGCCGTTATGACTTTATGCTTCATTTTGTATTGCGCTTTAGCAAGGTATCTAACTCGCGCTGATCTTCTGCGCTAATTTCGTTCGGCACATTACCGCCAATACGTTGCTTACGAATGAAGATGAATCCAATCACTAGACCCAGAAGTAATAAACCAATAGGACCTAACCAGAGAATGTAGGTCTTGGTTTCCATCTTAGGTTTATAGAGAACAAACTCACCATAACGACTGGTCATAAACTCGATGATCTCATCATCCCCTTTTCCTTCGTCAACCATCTTGAATACCTCAAGACGCAGATCTCGAGCAACGGGTGAATTGGAGTCGATCAAATTTTGGTTTTGACACTGTGGACAACGTAGTTCATGGGCCAAAGACAAACCGCGCTTTTGATTTTCAGGTGACTTGAATTCGTAAGTATCAACTGGTGTTGCCATGACAGCGGTCGTCATGCTGAACATCAGCACTAGACCACCTATGATTTTTATCAGCGTTCTCATGCTGCGCCATCCTTCGCTGCTTCAGCTTGTAATTGTTGGATCATAGGGTAAAGGGTTTCACTCCATACACGTTGGTCAATTGGACCTGCATAACGGAAACGGATAATACCGTTGTGATCAACAATAAAACTCTCTGGAGCACCATAAACGCCAAGATCTAATCCTAAACGCCCATCTTTATCATAAATATTAACGTTGTAGGGATCGCCCTGACGTTTTAACTCTTCTAACGCAGGAACACGCTCATCACGATAGTTGATCCCGTAAATTGGCAAAAGATTTTTACGTTTTAGCATCACTAAGAAAGGATGCTCATATTTACAAGATGGACACCACGTCGCCCATACGTTAAGTAATGATACCTTACCTTTTAATTGCTCATTCGTTATGATCTCAGCTGGTGTTTCTAGGCGTTCCAGTTGGAAAGCCGGAATAGGCTTCCCTTCCAGTGCTGAATCCAATTGCTGCGGATTCAGAAATAACCCTTTATATAGAAACACCCCCATGGCGAGAAATATGACCAATGGGATAAACAGAACCAACTTCTTCATACATTCCCCAATTATTGAGCCGTTGCCAATTTTGCCTTTTCGGCCAAAGGCGCGACGGCTGCAGTGACTTTCGCACGGTAACGTTTATCCGATGCAGCGAAGAATCCACCTATCATCATGAAAATTGCCCCAAACCATAACCAACGCACGAACGGCTTATAGTTTAAACGAACCGCAAATTCAGTGCTGGTAATAGGGTCACCCATAGTCACGTACAAGTCACGGAATAGACCCCAGTCAATACCGGCTTCTGTCATATCCATAGTTCGCACATTATATTGACGACGATCGGGTTTTAGTAATGTCAGTAGCTCATCGCCCTTGTAGATCTCTATCTGTCCCTGCTGTGCAGTGTAGTTAGGACCCACTACGTTTTTGGTCTCGAGATACTTAAAAGTATAACCGGCGAGCTCTTGGCTTACACCAGGTCCCATACGAACACTTTTCTCAATCGAGTAATTTGACACCATAGTGGCACCAATCACAGAAACGGCAATACCGAGATGCGCGAAGATCATACCAAGCTGACTACGGCCCATGCGACTGATGCTGATATCACCTTCTTTCGACTTGACCATGTTATAGGCCGCTCTTGCGGTAGCCAGAATAATCCAAGCAGCGGCAGCAATACCAAAGGTAACCCAAATATTGAATACACCATCGACGATAAATGGCGTCACAATACCGATAGCAGCAGCAATCATTGCTGGGATCAATAGCTGACGCTTAAGCTCGCCCGCTTTCGATTTTTTCCAACGAATAATTGGACCAATACCCATAAAGCCAAATAGCACTAATACGATAGGCACGAACACCGCATTAAAGTATGGGGGTCCAACAGAGATTTTACCCATGCCAAGCGCGTCGATGAGCAATGGATATAATGTACCCAATAGTACCGTACCTGCGGCAACCGTCAGTAGCACGTTACATACTAAGAGCATTGTTTCTTTAGACTTAAGCTCGAAACGGGCAGGACTACTCATTTCACTGGCACGTAAAGCAAACAGTGTTAATGAACCGCCAACAGCTAAACCAAGTAACAACAGGATGAACATACCGCGGCTTGGATCGGCTGCGAATGAATGCACTGAGGTTAATACACCAGAGCGAACAATAAAGGTACCAAGCAAACTTAAAGAGAAAGCGAAAATAGACAGTAATACAGTCCAGTTACGGAAGGCGCCGCGTTTCTCAGTCACAATCAAAGAGTGAACAAGCGCAGTACCCACTAACCAAGGCATAAAAGAGGCGTTCTCAACAGGATCCCAGAACCACCAACCGCCCCAGCCTAATTCATAATAAGCCCACCAAGATCCTAGTGCGATACCGCCCGTAAGGAAGGTCCAAGCAGCCAATGTCCATGGACGAGTCCAACGAGCCCATGCAGAATCGAGACGGCCGCTCATCAGCGCAGCAATCGCAAATGCAAAGCTTACAGAGAAGCCCACATAACCCAAGTACAACATAGGAGGATGGAAGATTAATCCCACGTCCTGCAGCATTGGATTTAAGTCACGACCTTCGGCTGGGATCGGGAATAAACGTTCAAATGGGCTAGATGTGAGTAGCATAAACAAACTAAAGCCAATCACAATAAGAGCCAATACTGCCAGCACACGGGCAGTAAACACTTCTTCTAAACCTTTGCTAAACAAGGCAACCGCAGCCGCCCAAGTTGATAAAGCAAACACCCAAAATAACAGTGACCCTTCATGACCGCCCCATACGGCCGAGATCTTAAAGAAGATAGGTAACTGAGAATTTGAATGATGTGCCACATAGGCGACCGAGAAATCATCGACGGCAAAACTATAAGCCAGCACGACAACAGATAAGGTAATAAAAAAGAACATTCCGTACGTTAATGGCCAAGCGTACCTAACAAGGTATTGGTCTTTTCTGGCAACACCTATTAGGGGGACGCTGATTAATAAGAAGGCAAAAGCCACCCCTATTATCAACGCAAAGTGTCCAAGTTCTGGGATCATGGGTTTTCCTCAGTCTTCAATAATATGTTGATTTAGAAAGACTCTATCTCAACGCACAACATGCTATTCACGCAAATGCACGAAATTTTGCTCATTTTAGTATTTGCTATTGTTCCTGTCTGCCTCTTTCGTACAAAACTGGGTTACTTGTCTCATTCTCAATTTTAGAGGTCGATGAAAGTCACGGAAGAGGCTCAGTTCTGCATGTGACCGACAAATGACACTTAAGTTTCATACAAAATTTACAAGAAGAATCAATTTGTGAACCAGTGCCCAACTATAAGCTTTCAGCACTGGGATTACCTTATATTACTGTTCAATGAACAATCTTTACGTATAATCTTGCTTCCAAGCCTAGCGGTTACTCCGCTTTCTGCAAACTAAAGTGAATATAGAAACAATGACGACATTTTGGATTTTTATTGCGCTTGTTATGTTAGTCGGCCTGATGCTGATTTGGATCCCGCACTTCAGACAGCAAAAATTGCTGAAAACGGAAGAAGCTGGAGTTCGTAAACAAACGAACCTTGAATTGTTCAATGAGCGCTTAGGCGTTCTTGAAAAAGAATTAAGTGAAGAGCTACTCGATCAAGCCGAATTTGATGCATTGAAGAAAGAACTGGAAATCAGTCTACTCCAAGACATCAAACAAGCGAGCGATGATTCACTGGTCAACCAAATAAAGCCAAAGACGATTCTGTGGCCGTCGATCATGTCAGTTTGTTTGATTGTTATCTCAGGCTATCTCTATCAACACTTAGGTGCCTTCGAGAATATTGATAGTGCTCAACAACCTGCGAATCCACATGCAGGAATGGATACGGCTCAAATCATGATGCAACGCGTGCAGATGATGGAAGCTCAAGTTAAAGCCGAGCCAGAAAACAGCCAACTGTGGTTTAGCTTAGGTCATGCTTATGTATCAGCAAACCAATACGATAAAGCGATTGCAGCTTTCGATAAAGTAATCGAATTAGTCGGAAAGCATGCAGAATTGCTCGGTCCAAAAGCAACGGCGATGTATTACAAAGCGGGTCAACAAATGACACCGCAAATCCAAGCTCTTATCGATGAGTCCTTAGCTATGGATGCCCAAGATCCTTCAACGCTACTGCTCGTGGGTATGGATGCTTTCTTTACTGCTGACTACAAGAAAGCCATCACCTCTTGGCAAACGATTTTAGATAGCGGTCGTGCCGACGTTGATCGTGCAGCTCTTATGAATGCAATCGAAACCGCTAACTTACGCATGCAGTCGGAAACCGCTGGCATGCCAAATGATGATGCACATAAGCAAGTCAAAGCGAGTGCTAAATCGGTCAATGTCACTATATCTATCTCTGCAGAACTTGCGGCTAAAGCCAGTCCAGAAGACACCATTTTCATCTTTGCCCGTGCAACTGAAGGACCTAAAGTCCCATTAGCTGCAACCAAAGTCAGTGCTAAGTCTTTCCCGATTACAGTGACATTAGATGACAGCAGCGGTATGGGTGGTGATGTGAAGTTAAGCGATGCAGCCAATGTGGAAGTGATCGCTGTGCTGTCTAAACAAGGTAATATCAAACCGCAAACGGGTGATATTCAAGGCAAGATCAGTAAAGTCGCCGTAGGCGATACAGCGAACCTAGTACTTGATACTCAAGTGCAATAAATCGCAGTTAATTGCAGATATAAAAAACCGGCTTTCGCCTAATGCCGATCAGTTAAGACAGATCGCTTGACGATCTCGCTGAAAAGATCAAAATCCGATGACCTCATGTCATCGGATTTTTTTATGCAACTCTCAGAAGCACTCGCCCGTACTCATATTACCCGCCTAACCGAATTCACCTGCTTAGCAGATGTGTTAGAACCTGAGTTAATTCAATCTTGCCTAGACTCTCAGGGCGTTGCGACGTTAAGACGGCGTAAATTGCCGATGGACGCGATGATTTGGGCCGTTATCGGAATGGCTTTGTTCCGAGGGGAATCTGTTCGGTCACTCATCAACAAACTCGACATTGTTTTGCCGCAAGAGATTGATTATGTTGCACGCAGCGCCGTGACTCAGGCGCGTAAACGATTGGGCAGTGAGGTTATTAGAGAAGTATTTAGTCGCAGCGCCAATACCTGGCACGCGAGAGCTGAACATCCTCATTGGTGCGGCCTTAACTTGTATGGTGTTGACGGTGTAGTGTGGCGGACACCCGATAGTGTCCAAAATCAAGCCGCCTTTGCGCGTACCGCAAACGCTTCAGGCGAAGCTGCTTATCCGCAAATTCGCATGGTTTGCTTGATGGAATTAAGCAGCCATTTGTTGGTCAACAGCGCCTTTGATTCGGTTGCCGAAAATGAAATGAACTTAGCATCCCAGCTCATTCCTAGCATTCCCAATTACAGCCTAACCCTATTTGACCGAGGATTTTACTCGCTCGGCCTGTTACACGCTTGGCAGCAAGCGCAACCTGATAGCCACTGGTTGTTGCCATTGAAGAAAGGCACTCAATATGAGGTGGTGCGAACGCTAGGAAAGCATGAYCAGTGGGTGAAACTCACCACTACACCTCARGCCAGAAAGAAATGGCCGCAGCTSCCTGAAACTCTTGAAGCGCGTTTATTGACTAAGACAGTGAAAGGTAAGYCAGTCGCCATTTTGACCTCGTTGACWGACCCGATGCGTTACCCCAGCGAAGACATCGTCGACTTATATGCCCATCGATGGGAAATMGAACTGGGCTACAGAGAGATGAARCAACATCTACTGGAGAGCCGTTTTACGCTCCGYAGTCARCTACCRGARCTGGTGACTCAAGAGYTRTGGGGCRTRCTRCTGGCCTAYAATCTMATYMGATATAAGATGTTRCTGATGGCYAAAAGCTTGCCATCGGTCCACCCCAATCAACTGAGTTTTCGRGATGCGGCGAGTTATATCATCTTCAAGTTGACACAACTGYCATCACAAACACCGGGGAATGTCCCGAGAGACGTATTGGATATAGAACGAAATGCACGGCAATTTAAGCTGGATGGTAAACGGGAAAGGGCATATCCACGAGTTCTTAAAATGAGCAAAAACAAGTTCCCGGTTAGACCAAAGAAAAATGCCGTTCACTCTTAAGTGAACGGCATTAGGCTTTCGCCGGTTTTTTTATATCTGAAGAATTACTTAGCTGTAGACATAAATTTGATAGCAGCTTTGTAATCATCATCAGTACAATCAGTACACATACCACCTGGTGGCATAGCATTCAGACCAGTTTTCACACTCTTCACTAGAGCGTCAACACCCTTAGCTAAGCGTGGTTCCCATTCTGCAGCGTTGTGTACTTTTGGAGCACCAGCAACACCCATGCTGTGGCATACGGTACATGCCTTATTATAAATAGCCTCAGCATCTTGAGCTGAAGCGTTAACTGACATAGTCAAAGCAGCGACAGCAGTCATTGCTAACAGTTTTTTCATGTTCAATGTTCCTAATGCAAATACGTACAAAGCTCGGCGCCGCCCTTACTTAGGCAGACTCATTATAGCCGACTAAGATTACTACAAACTTCAAGAAATCTCATCTTTTTGTGATTAGAATCTCAACACAAAATGAATCAGGCGACAAGGATGACAAATTCGTTAATATATTAGCAAGTCGTAAAAAAGTTCGATAAATATTGCGGTTATTGGAACCACATCATATTGCTGACATCTAGTGCAAACCAAGAGTAAACCCCCAATAACGTTTGTGTTAGAATGACTTGTGTTTCCTTCCGGCTTGAGATAGAGGGTTCAGTGACAAATATAACTAAAGAAACCACATTAGTGTCAGCCAGCAAGCTGACCTGTATCCGCGAAGAACGCATCCTTTTTGATGAGTTAAGTTTTGATATAAATGCCGGTGACATTGTTCAGATTGAAGGCCCTAACGGCGCAGGTAAGACCAGTTTATTACGCATATTGGCGGGCCTTTCTCGCCCCTATGCCGGACAAACTTTTTACATTAATGAAGACATAAACCGTTGCCGCGATGAATACAATGAAGACCTCTTGTATTTAGGCCATTTAGCTGGCGTGAAATGCGAGCTGACTGCCGAAGAAAACCTTAATTTCAATTTAAGAATCAGTGGTTATGATGACTTTGATACGTCAGAGATTTTAGCCAAAGTCAATTTAACGGGCTTTGAAGAAGCTCTCGCGGGGCATTTATCCGCAGGCCAGCATCGCAGAACAGCGCTATCAAGATTGTGGCATAGCAACTGTAAAATTTGGATACTTGACGAACCTTTTACTGCAATCGATAAAAAAGGCGTCGAAGAACTGGAGCAGTTATTTATTCAGCATGCGGATAATGGTGGCTGTGTGATCCTCACAACTCACCAAGATATGGGCATTATCACAGATGATAGGCTTCGTAAAATTCGTCTCGATTATCGCTTCATATAAGGTCAGGCTCAATGAAAAGAGGCATCAGTTTTACCCAAGCATTTTTCACCTTGCTGCAGCGAGATCTTAAAATTGCTATTCGCCACCGCGGCGACATTTTTAACCCACTGCTATTTTTTATTATGGTCGTTACCTTGTTTCCGCTGGGGATTGGACCAGAACCGCAAATGTTAGCACGTGTGGCACCGGGGATAATTTGGGTCGCCGCATTATTAGCATCAATGTTGTCACTTGAAAGGCTTTTCAAAGCCGACTTTAGTGATGGTAGCTTAGAACAAATGCTATTAAGCCCACAGCCATTAGCCATTCTCGTATTAGCTAAAGTGTTAGCCCACTGGATTTTAACTGGTGTGCCACTGATTATTATCGCACCACTGTTAGCGGTATTACTCAATCTAGACGGCAACAGCTACGGTGCGTTAATTTCGACGCTTGCGCTAGGCACGCCAGTATTGTCGCTGTTAGGTGCTATAGGTGTGGCATTAACCGTCGGTCTAAGGAAAGGCGGCGTGTTACTCAGCTTACTTATTTTGCCCTTATATATCCCAGTACTCATTTTTGCAACGAGTGCTATAGACGCGGCAGGAATGAATTTACCCTATGATGGTCAGCTCGCTATAATAGGCGCTATGCTGGTCGGATCGTTAACCTTAGCACCTTTTGCAATTGGTGCATCTCTGCGAGTGAGTACTAACTAAAATGTGGAAATGGTTACACCCTTACGCGGATCCTGAACGCGCATATAAATTATCAGGAACGTTATTTCCATGGTTTGCGATCTTAGCTGGTCTATTGATTGCTGTTGGCACTACATGGGGACTCGTCTTCGCGCCGACGGATTACCAGCAGGGTGATAGCTACCGTATTATCTTTATCCATGTTCCTGCCGCGTCTATGTCAATGGCGGCTTATATGGGTATGGCAACAGCGGCCTTTATCGGTCTAGTTTGGCAGATAAAACTTGCCGACTGGGCTGCAGCATCTATTGCTCCCATTGGCGCAGTGATCACCTTTATCGCACTCTTTACTGGAGCGGCATGGGGTAAACCTATGTGGGGTGCTTGGTGGGTATGGGATGCACGCTTAACTTCTGAGCTGGTATTACTATTCCTATATCTAGGTGTGATCTCGCTCTATGCCTCATTTGAGGATAAAGTGCTCGCAGCTCGTGCTGCAGGGATCTTAGCGATCGTCGGTGTGATCAATATTCCTATCATCAAATACTCTGTTGAATGGTGGAGCTCATTACATCAACCGTCGACAATACGCATTACCGAGAAATCGACAATGTCGACGGAAATGCTCTATCCACTGTTAATTAACATACTGGGCTTCGGTCTTATGATTGGCGCCATCACTATTGTTCGTTTTAGAGCAGAAATTTTAGCAAGAAATGGCATGCGCCCTTGGGTCCGTGAACTAGCTAAAGCGGAGGAGGTCAAATGATGCAATTCGATTCAATCAGTGATTTTTTTAATATGGGCGGCTATGCATTCTATGTATGGCTATCCTACGGAGTGACCTTCTTCTGCCTCTCTACGCTCATCATTACCAGCGCACGCCAAAAGCGTAAGGTGTTAATTGATATAGCGAAAAAGATGGATAGAGAAGAACGCCTAAAAGAAACCAGGAGTACTAAATCGTGAACCCAAGACGCAAAAAAAGACTGACATTAGCTGTAGCATTAATCGGTGGCGTTGCTGCGATTACTTCGCTTTTGCTCTATGCGCTGAACTCCAACTTGAACTTATTCTATACTCCGTCTGAAATTGTCCACGGCAAGACAGACACTGGCGTAAAACCTGAAATTGGCCAACGTATTCGTGTCGGCGGAATGGTGACTGTAGGTTCTATGGTGCGAGATCCCAAAAGCTTGCATGTCGAATTTGCAGTACATGACTCCCTCGGCGGTGAAGTACTGGTCACTTATGACGACCTATTGCCCGATCTTTTCCGTGAAGGACAAGGCATTGTTGCTCAGGGTGTACTGGGCGCTGATGGCAAACTAGAAGCAACTGAAGTACTGGCCAAGCATGATGAAAACTACATGCCACCAGAAGTCGCTGAAGCCATGGGCCAAAAGCACGAAAAGTTAGATTATAGCCAGCAAAAGGCACCAGATACTAAGTAGGTTATTGATGGATCAGCAATAGCGTACAAACTAAGCCTCCTAGCTTAATAACTAGTGAGGCTTTTTTATTATCTCAATATGCACAATTAAAGGTGGACTATACTCTAGGCAGCGCCAATACCTAAGATTGCATATGATTCAAATGAGACAACTAAACTCTAGTTTGCAACACATTCTAAGCTTCCTAATTATCTGCTTGATAGGCCTCTCTCAGGAAGCCAATGCTGCTAAAGTTGTTGTTATCGAAAGCTACCATCATAGCTATCAATGGGACAAAGAATACTATCAAGCGATTTATGACACGCTCAGCCCTCACCACGATGTTAGTTATTTCGAGATGGATACCAAACGCTTACCCCAAGAGCAATTTACTGAACGAGCTGACTTAGCATGGAAATACATTCAACAACAAGCACCTCAATTGGTTATTCTCGCCGATGATAATGCGGTTAATCTCTTACACCAGCGCCTAAATGACAGCCTAATCCCAGTAGTCTATTTAGGGGTGAACATGAATCCTAGAGAATATCATCTCAATGAACACAAACGCTTCACAGGCGTCATTGAGAGACCACTACTACGACGTTCACTACTGCTCATTCAACGTTTACTACCGCAAACTGTGCATAGAAAAATCTTAGTTCTATTCGACCAAGGAGTCACCTCTGACTCAGCGGCTGAATACATCAGTAAACAACACTCAAGCATGTTAGGCGATATCGAAGTTAATTTAGTGCAATTGTCACAGCTAACGGATTGGCAGCGGAATGTATTGACCGCGAGGGAACAGGGTTATAACGCTATAGTCGTGGCGCTATACCACACAGTTAGAGATGCAGATAATCGCTCAGTAGATGCAGATCAGCTCCTAAAATGGATATCTGAACATACTCCGGTACCGAATTTTGGGTTTTGGGGATTTAGTGTCTCTGCTGAAGGTAATATTGGTGGCTATGTTCTCGATGGCTATCATCATGGCAAGATTGCAGCGAATATGGCGACAAAAATACTCGACGGCGAGAAACCCGAAAATATTTTCCCAGTAACAGATGATCTTGGAAAATACATGTTTAGCCAGAAAGGCTTAGCTAAAACGGTAATATCGTCCTCCCAAAAGAAATCGAGAAAACCACACTTTGGGTAAAATAGTAAAAAAGGCATAAAAAAGCCGGGCTAATGCCCGGCTTTTTAAAAGTGTAACCTTAATTACTCAGCAGCTTCAACATCAACAGCTTGAGCAGCTTCTGGGCGACCAACTAGCTCGATGTAAGCCATAGGGGCTTTATCACCAGCACGTAAACCGCACTTAAGGATACGGGTATAGCCACCAGGACGTTCCTGGTAACGTGGACCCAACTCAGTAAATAACTTACCAACGACTTCAGCGTCGCGAGTACGTGCAAACGCTAAACGACGGTTTGCAACGCTGTCACTCTTAGCAAGTGTTATCAGAGGCTCAACTACGCGACGCAGTTCTTTCGCTTTAGCCACAGTTGTCTTGATTATCTCATGACGAACTAGTGAACCGGCCATGTTGCGAAACATGGCTTGGCGATGACTGCTGTTACGGTTTAGTTGACGACCACTCTTACGATGGCGCATGACCTAATCCTTATAACCTAAATCTGTACAAACCTGAGACTTATAGGTCGTCTGCTAAACTAGCTGGAGGCCAGTTTTCCAAACGCATACCTAACGACAGTCCGCGAGAAGCTAAAACATCCTTAATTTCAGTAAGAGATTTCTTACCTAAGTTCGGGGTTTTCAGCAACTCAACTTCAGTGCGCTGTACCAGATCTCCGATGTAATGAATCGCTTCGGCTTTCAAGCAGTTAGCCGAACGTACAGTTAGCTCTAAATCGTCGACAGGACGCAGCAGAATCGGATCGAATTCCGGTTTCTCTTCTTTCAGCTCTGGCTCAGTCACGTCACGTAACTCTACAAACGCATCTAGCTGTTCAGCCAGAATAGTTGCAGAACGACGGATAGCTTCCTCAGGATCGATAGTACCGTTTGTGGTCATATCAATAACGAGTTTATCTAAGTCAGTACGCTGTTCTACACGTGCTGCTTCTACATTGTAGGCAATACGTGCAACTGGCGAGAAAGAAGCATCAACCAGCAAGCGGCCGATTGGGCGATCATCGTCTTCGGTCTGTGCACGAGCAGATGCTGGTACATAACCACGACCACGCTCAACGCGAATACGCATGCTGATATCATTGTTACCTGTCAGATGACAGATAATATGATCAGGATTCACGATAGTGACATCACCATCATGCGTGATATCTGCTGCGATGACAGGGCCTGCGCCGGACTTGCTCAACGTAAGCATAGCCTCGTCTTTACCCTCGATGGTCACTGCTAACCCTTTCAGGTTTAACAAGATCTCAAGGATATCTTCTTGAACGCCTTCCTTACTGCTGTATTCGTGCAGTACACCGTCAATCTCGACTTCGGTAACCGCGCAGCCGGGCATAGACGACAATAGGATGCGACGCAACGCGTTACCTAAAGTGTGGCCGAAACCACGCTCAAGTGGTTCCAATGTAACCTTGGCACGTGTTGAGTTAACCTGCTCGATATCAACGAGACGCGGTTTAAGAAATTCTGTAACAGAACCCTGCATTGTGTCCTCTCTTGTTTGTTAGCCTTACTTAGAGTAAAGCTCGACGATCAGCTGTTCGTTAATTTCCGCAGACAAATCGCTACGTTCTGGAACGCGCTTGAAAGCACCTTCCATTTTCGCATTGTCGACTTCAACCCATGTAGGCTTCTCGCGTTGAGCTGCCACTTCTAAAGCCGCTTTAATACGAGCTTGAGTACGTGACTTCTCGCGGATGCTCACAACATCATTCGCAGACACTTTGAATGATGGAATGTTAACAACACGACCGTTAACCATAATAGATTTATGGCTTACTAGCTGACGTGATTCTGCACGAGTTGCACCGAAGCCCATACGATAAACAACGTTATCAAGACGGGTTTCTAAAAGCTGAAGCAGGTTTTCACCTGTGTTGCCTTTAGTACGTGCAGCATCTTTGTAATAGTTACGGAATTGTTTTTCTAACACACCGTAAATACGACGAACTTTTTGTTTTTCGCGTAACTGAGTACCGTACTCTGACAAACGTGGCTTACGAGCGCCATGTTGTCCAGGTGCAGTTTCCAGTTTACACTTTGAATCGATTGCTCTCACACCGCTTTTTAAGAAAAGGTCTGTACCTTCTCGGCGGCTGAGCTTGAGCTTGGGACCCAAGTATCTTGCCATGATCTTTCTCCAACTATCCTAATGAAACGGCGTTATACACGACGCTTTTTAGGAGGACGACAACCATTATGAGGGATCGGCGTCACATCGGTAATGTTGGTAATTTTATAACCAACAGCGTTCAGCGCACGAATGGCTGACTCACGACCTGGACCTGGACCCTTCACAAACACTTCAAGGTTTTTTAAACCGTAGTCTTGAGCAGCAGCACCTGCACGCTCAGCAGCCACCTGTGCAGCAAATGGAGTAGATTTACGTGAACCACGGAAACCTGAACCACCTGAAGTAGCCCATGACAACGCATTACCTTGACGATCTGTAATGGTGACAATAGTGTTGTTGAAAGAAGCATGGATATGAGCCATGCCATCTGCAACCTGTTTACGTACGCGCTTACGCGGAGAACGTGACGGAACTTTAGCCATTGCTTTACCTTCCCGTTACTTTCTAATAGGTTTACGTGGACCTTTACGCGTACGCGCATTGGTCTTAGTACGTTGCCCACGGAGAGGCAGGCTACGGCGATGGCGGAGACCACGATAACAACCAAGATCCATAAGACGCTTGATGTTCATTGAAATCTCACGACGTAAGTCACCTTCTACTAGGTATTTGGCGACTTCTTCGCGTAGTGTGTCTATTTGAGCTTCGCTCAATTCCTTGATCTTAGCAGTTTCAGCGATTGCTGTAGCCGCGCAGATTGCTCTAGCGCGAGTACGGCCGATGCCGAAAATTGCAGTCAATGCGATGACTGTATGCTTTTGATCAGGAATGTTAATGCCAGCGATACGGGCCACTATGCACTCCTTAAAGTTAAAGGCCAACTGCGAAAAGCCCGAAAGGATACTCGACAGTCGACAGATTTGCAAACAAAATTTTGTTCAGCCCAATTCATGGGCTGAACAAATTACTTTTTAGCCTTGACGCTGTTTGTGTTTTGGTTCAACACAGATAACGCGTACAACGCCACTACGCTTGACGATCTTGCAATTACGGCAGATCTTCTTCACGGAAGCTCGAACTTTCATTTCATCACTCCGTAAAGCTACTTAGCGACCAAAGCGATCTAAATTCGCTTTGTTAACTAGGTTAGCTTTCTTCATCACAGACTCATACTGATGAGACATCATATGCGTCTGAACCTGAGCCATGAAGTCCATGATTACGACTACCATAATTAGTAGTGAAGTACCGCCGAAATAGAACTGTACTTTCCACGCAATTAACATGAACTCCGGAATTAAGCAGATAAAGGTTATGTATAACGCGCCTGCCAATGTCAAACGGGTCATAACTTTATCAATGTAACGCGAAGTCTGTTCTCCAGGACGGATCCCAGGGATGAATGCACCACTCTTCTTCAAGTTATCTGCTGTTTCACGTGGGTTAAACACCAACGCAGTATAGAAGAAACAGAAAAAGATAATCGCTGTTGCATATAATAATGAGTAAAGCGGTTGTCCAGGTGACACAGCCAGTGAAAAATCACTTAACCATGACATGGACTCATTTTGACCGAACCACTGAGCCAGTGTTCCAGGAAACAAAATGATGCTTGACGCAAAAATTGGCGGAATAACACCTGCCATGTTTATTTTCAGCGGTAGATGGGTACTTTGCGCAGCGAACACCTTACGGCCTTGCTGACGCTTAGCATAGTTAACGACGATACGACGCTGACCACGTTCCACAAACACTACAAAATAAGTCACTGCAAACACAATTACCGCGAGCAACAACAATACTAACACATTCAAGTCACCTTGACGCGCCTGCTCAGCCGTTTGGCCGATAGCGGAAGGTAATCCAGCAACAATACCTGCGAAAATCAAAATCGAGATACCATTACCTATACCACGTTCGGTAATTTGCTCACCTAGCCACATAAGGAACATAGTTCCTGTCACTAAGCTCACAACCGCAACAAAATAGAATCCAAATCCAATGTTGACCACAAGGCCTGGCACTAAGTTTGGTAACCCGGTTGCAATACCGACCGACTGGAATGTACCCAGCACTAAGGTACCCCATCTGGTATATTGACTGATTTTCTTACGTCCTGATTCGCCTTCTTTTTTCAATTCAGCGAGTGCAGGATGTACGACAGTCAACAGTTGCATGATAATCGATGCCGAAATGTACGGCATAATACCTAATGCAAAGATAGAGGCACGCTCAAGGGCACCACCCGAGAACATGTTAAACATGCCAAGGATGGTTCCACTTTGCTGAGCAAACAGCTCTGCTAATACAGCTGCGTCAATACCAGGAATTGGCACAAACGAACCGGCTCTAAAGACGATAATCGCACCAATCACGAACAGGAGGCGAGCTTTCAATTCAGAAAGTCCACCTTTCGCGCTTTTTAAATCAAGTCCTGGTTTTGCCATCGACGTATTATTCCTCGATCTTACCGCCGGCAGCTTCAATAGCTGCACGTGCACCTTTGGTTACCTTCAGACCTTTAACAGTCACAGGGCGCTCAATGGTACCTGAAAGAACAATTTTCGCAAACTGGATGTTGCGAGTTATTACGTTCGCATCTTTCAGAGCGTTTAAGTCGATAACATCACCGTTAACTTTTGCCAGTTCGAGTACACGAACTTCAGCTGTTACCATAGCGCGACGCGAGGTAAAACCAAATTTAGGTAAACGGATTTTAAGTGGCATTTGACCACCTTCGAATCCTGGGCGTACACCGCCACCAGAGCGAGACTTTTGGCCTTTATGACCACGACCCGCTGTTTTACCTAGACCTGAGCCCATACCACGGCCTACACGCTTTGGTGCATGCTTAGAGCCTGCAGCTGGAGATAGAGTATTTAAACGCATCTATTAATCCTCCACCTTAACCATGTAGTAGACCTTGTTGATCATACCGCGAACAGAAGGAGTATCTTCTAATTCAACAGTGTGACCAATGCGACGCAAACCAAGACCCGTTAGGGTTGCACGGTGCTTCGGTAAACGACCGATACCGCTTTTAGTTTGAGTAACTTTTACAGTTTTAGTTGCCATGGTGCATTACCCCCGAATTTCGTCAACATTCAGGCCACGCTTAGCTGCGATTTGCGAAGGTGACTTCATGTGCACCAATGCATCGACAGTCGCGCGAACGATGTTGATCGGGTTAGTAGAACCGTATGCTTTTGACAGAACGTTATGCACGCCTGCTACTTCCAATACGGCACGCATTGCGCCACCGGCAATAATACCAGTACCTTGTGATGCAGGTTGCATGTACACAAGTGAACCAGTATGACGACCTTTAACTGGGTGATGCAGAGTACCTGCATTCAACTCAACGGTCACAATGTTACGACGAGCTTTTTCCATCGCTTTTTGAATCGCGGCTGGAACTTCACGTGCTTTGCCATAGCCATAGCCAATCTTACCGTTACCGTCACCCACTACTGTCAGTGCTGTGAAGCTAAAGATACGACCGCCCTTAACTACTTTAGAAACACGATTAACTGCAATTAATTTCTCTTGCAGATCGTCTTTTTGCTGAGCTTCTAATTTAGCCATTTTATAACCCCTTAGAACTTCAGGCCAGCTTCACGAGCTGCATCTGCTAAAGCAGCTACACGACCGTGATACTTGAAACCAGAACGATCGAACGCAACTGAAGTTACGCCTTTTTCGATCGCGCGCTCAGCAACAAATTTACCTACTGCTTTCGCTGCGTCTACGTTACCGGTACTCTTCAGTAGCTCTTTAACCGCTTTTTCTACGGTTGAAGCAGCTGCCAACACCTGAGCTTCAGGATTGATCACCTGAGCATAAATGTGACGCGGTGTACGATGTACAACCAGACGGTTCACGCCCAGCTCTTGGATCTTCTTACGAGCGCGAGTAGCGCGACGTAAGCGAGATGTTTTCTTATCCATATCGCGTTACCTACTTCTTCTTAGCCTCTTTACGGCGTACTACTTCGTCGTCATAGCGAACACCTTTGCCTTTGTATGGCTCTGGTGGACGGTATCCGCGAATCTCAGCAGCGACTTGGCCAATTAACTGTTTATCAACGCCACGTAGGACGATGTCAGTTTGGCTAGGGCACTCTGCAGTAACGCCTGCGGGCAGTTTGTGTACTAACGGATGAGAGAAACCTAAAGTAAGGTCAATATCAGCACCGACGAGTTTCGCACGGTAACCAACGCCAACTAACTTTAACTTACGCTCAAAACCTTGAGATACACCAACAACCATGTTGTTTACTAATGCACGAGTTGTACCAGCCTGTGCCCAAGCGTTAACAACGCCTTCAACAGGGAGGAACTTAACTACGCCGGCTTCAATAACAACATTGACCGCATTGTTGATCACTCGAGTCAGACTACCTTTTCCGCCTTTGACGGTAAGGGTCTGTTCGTTCAAGGTCACCTCTACGCCAGCTGGAATAGATACTGGTGCTTTTGCTACACGAGACATTCCTAGCTCCTTAAGCTACGTAGCAGATAACCTCGCCACCCATGCCTGCAAGGCGGGCGGCACGATCAGTCATCAAGCCTTTAGAAGTGGACACAATTGCGACACCCAGACCGCCCATCACCTTTGGAAGTTCGTTTTTACCTTTGTAAATACGAAGACCAGGGCGACTTACACGCTGGATAGTCTCAACGACTGGTTGGCCTTGGAAATACTTTAAAGTAACTTCCAGTTCAGGCTTGGCTTCATCTGCTACGGCGTAATCAGCAATATAACCTTCATCTTTAAGTAGTTTCGCAATTGCGACTTTCAACTTAGCTGAAGGCATCTTCACTGATACGTGGTTAGCAGCTTGGCCGTTACGAATACGGGTTAACATATCCGCAATAGGATCTTGCATGCTCATATTAGCTTACTCCGTGACAAGTGCTTACCAGCTGGCCTTACGCAGGCCAGGAACTTCACCACGCATGGTTGCTTCACGTAATTTGATACGGCTTAAGCCGAATTTACGTAAGAAGCCATGAGGGCGACCAGTTTGATTACAACGATTGCGTTGACGCGCAGCGCTGGAATCACGTGGTAGAGCTTGCAGCTTAAGAACCGCATCCCAACGATCTTCGTCAGAAGAAGCTGGACTTGCAATGATAGTCTTAAGAGCCGCACGCTTTTCAGCGTACTTGGCCACGAGCTGTGCACGTTTAGCTTCACGTGCTTTCATTGATGTTTTTGCCATTACGCTACCCTTATTTCTTGAATGGGAAGTTAAAAGCGTCTAACAAAGCACGACCTTCTTCATCATTCTTCGCAGTAGTAGTGATAACAATATCCATACCACGAATCTTATCGATTTTATCGTAATCGATTTCTGGGAAGATGATCTGCTCACGCACGCCCATTGCGTAGTTACCACGGCCGTCAAACGCTTTAGCGCTTAAGCCACGGAAGTCACGAATACGTGGGATTGCGATATCGACTAAACGCTCTAAGAATTCCCACATACGCTCACCGCGTAGGGTCACTTTACAGCCAATAGGGTAGCCTTCACGGATTTTAAAACCAGCAACTGACTTACGAGCGACAGTCACAACTGGCTTTTGACCAGCGATTGCAGTCATATCACGGACAGCATGGTCCATGATTTTCTTGTCTGCAACAGCTTCGCCAACACCCATGTTCAGGGTGATTTTCTCAATCCGAGGGACTTGCATGACACTGGTATAACCGAACTTTTTAGCAAGTTCAGCGACAACAGTCTCTTGGTATTTATCATGCAGTTTCGCCATCGTTTACTCCAATTACTTAACGAGTTCACTGTTCGATTTGAAGAAACGAACTTTTTTGCCGTCTTCAAAGCGGAAACCAACGCGATCAGCTTTGCCAGTGGCAGAGTTGAAAATCGCTACATTTGATGCTTGTATCGGTGCTTCTTTCTCAACAATACCGCCAGCTACGCCCAATTGTGGGTTTGGCTTTTGGTGTTTTTTGACAAGATTGATGCCTTCAACAATCAATTTACCAGTAGGAAGGACTTGAGAAACTTTTGCACGTTTACCCTTGTCTTTACCTGCTAATACAATCACTTCGTCTTCACGACGTATTTTAGCTGCCATTTTGAAGCTCCTTACAGTACTTCTGGTGCCAGCGAGACAATTTTCATAAATTGCTCATTACGCAATTCACGTGTCACTGGTCCAAAGATACGAGTACCAATCGGCTGCAGGTTGTTGTTCAAAAGAACAGCTGCATTCCGATCGAAGCGAATGACAGAACCGTCTGGACGACGTACGCCTTTCTTAGTACGGACTACCACCGCGTTATACACATCGCCTTTCTTCGCTTTAGCGCGAGGAATCGCTTCTTTAACAGAAACTTTGATGATGTCGCCGATACCGGCATAACGACGATGAGAGCCACCCAAGACCTTAATACACTGAACTCTGCGTGCGCCGCTGTTACAAGCAACGTCAAGAGTCGATTGCATTTGGATCATTTTAAGTGCTCCGCTATCGTTACTACACAATTCCCACTATGGGACAATAAAAACACTCATTTTTGCTATTAATTTAGTCAAAAATGGCGCGCAAATATAACACCATAAAAGTGGAATGTATAGTATTAAAAAACAAACGGCCCCACATTCTGGAGCCGTTTACCTAAATACCTAATTAACTTAGGCCTTTGATACTACTTCAACCAGGGTCCAAGACTTAGTCTTAGACAAAGGACGACATTCGCGAATCGCTACTAAATCGCCTTCATTGCACTGATTCGTTTCGTCATGTGCATGGATCTTTGTCGTACGCTTAATGTATTTCCCATAAATTGGGTGTTTCACTTGGCGTTCGATAGCAACAGTAATGGACTTGTCCATTTTGTTGCTAGTTACACGACCCTGCAAAGTACGGATTTTATCAGACATTATGCACCCGCCTTAGAAGTAATAATGGTCTTAACGCGCGCAATGTTACGGCGCACCAATTTCAGTTGATTAGTCTGAGTCAACTGACCAGTGGCGTGTTGCATACGCAGGTTGAACTGCTCACGCAGCAGACCAAGTAGTTCAGCGTTCAGTTCTTCAACGCTCTTTTCTCTCAGTTCGCTCGCTTTCATTACATCACCGTCTTAGTTACGAAGGTAGTCTTAATTGGAAGCTTGGCAGCAGCCAAAGCAAACGCTTCACGAGCGATCACTTCAGAAACACCATTCATCTCATAAAGAACCTTACCAGGTTGAATCTGACATACCCAGTATTCAACGTTACCTTTACCTTTACCCATACGCACTTCAAGAGGCTTAGAGGTAATCGGCTTGTCCGGGAAAACTCGAATCCAAATTTGTCCCTGACGCTTAATGTGACGTGTCATGGCACGACGTGCAGATTCGATCTGACGTGCAGTTAAACGGCCACGGCCGACTGCTTTCAGACCAAAAGTACCAAAGCTAACTTCGGTACCGTTCGCTAGACCGCGGTTGCGGCCTTTGAACATCTTGCGAAACTTCATACGTTTAGGTTGCAGCATTGCCGGCTCTCCTATTTACCACGAGGCTTGCGCTTAGGTTGCTGCTGCTTCGGCTCTTCAATCTGTGGCAGCATTCCGTCTAGAACTTCACCTTTGAAGATCCAAACTTTAACGCCAATCACACCGTATTGGGTGTGACTTTCAGATGTAGAATAGTCGATATCAGCACGCAAAGTATGTAAAGGTACACGACCTTCACGATACCACTCATCGCGCGCAATCTCAGCTCCGCCTAAACGGCCACTAACTTGTACTTTGATACCTTGAGCACCAATACGCATTGCGTTTTGAACTGCGCGCTTCATAGCACGACGGAACATTACGCGACGCTCTAATTGCTGTGCAATTGAGTCAGCAACTAACTTGGCATCTAGCTCAGGTTTACGGATCTCAGCGATGTTAATTTGAGCAGGAGTGCCAGCAAGTTTTGACACTGCTGCACGCAATACTTCAACGTCTTCACCTTTCTTACCGATCACAACACCTGGACGGGCAGTGTGAATGGTAACGCGGATGCTTTTCGCTGGACGCTCGATAACAATCTTAGATACTGAAGCAGCTTGTAATTTCTCTACAAGAAACTTACGCACTTCCCAGTCGCTGTTCAGGTTACTTGCGTAATCTGATTTATCTGCGTACCAGGTAGAGATCCAAGGCTTGGTGATACCCAGACGGATACCATTAGGATGTACTTTCTGTCCCATTGCTCTCTCCTAGCGATCTGATACAACCACAGTAATGTGGCTGGTACGCTTCATGATACGATCAGCGCGGCCTTTAGCACGTGGCATGATACGCTTCATAGTTGGGCCTTCATCTACGAAGACGGCTCCGACTTTAAGCTCATCAATATCCGCGCCTTCGTTGTGTTCGGCGTTTGCGATAGCTGAGTCAAGTACTTTTTTAACCAGTACGGCGGCTTTCTTGGGGCTGAAAGTCAAAATTTCGAGGGCCTTAGCAACAGGCAATCCACGAATTTGATCAGCAACCAGACGGGCCTTCTGCGCAGACGTACGGGCAAAACGATGTTTAGCTAAAACTTCCATCTTATTCCTCCCGTATTAACGCTTCTTCGCTTTCTTATCTGCAGCATGGCCGCGATAAGTGCGAGTTGGTGAAAATTCACCAAGTTTGTGGCCGATCATTTCGTCAGTTACGAACACAGGAACGTGCTGACGACCATTATGGACAGCGATGGTCAAACCAATCATATTTGGAATGATCATAGAGCGACGTGACCAAGTCTTAATAGGCTTTTTGTCACCGGCTTCCATCGCTTTCTCTACCTTCTTCAGCAAGTGCAGGTCAATGAAGGGACCTTTCTTGAGAGAACGTGGCATGGCGAATCCTCTTACTATTTATTACGACGACGTACGATGTACTTGTCAGTGCGCTTGTTACTACGAGTTTTATAACCCTTAGTTGGCACACCCCATGGAGTCACTGGGTGACGACCACCAGAAGTACGGCCTTCACCACCACCGTGTGGATGGTCTACTGGGTTCATTGCAACACCACGCACTGTAGGACGTATGCCTCTCCAGCGCTTAGCACCTGCTTTACCTAACTGGCGTAGCATGTGTTCGGCATTACCAACTTCACCAAATGTCGCGCGGCAATCAACTGGCACTTTACGCATTTCGCCAGAGCGAAGACGTAGAGTGGCATATGCGCCATCACGAGCAACAACTTGTACATAAGCACCTGCAGAACGAGCGATCTGAGCACCTTTACCAGGCTTCATTTCAACTGCGTGAACTACAGAACCTACTGGGATGTTGCGCAGTGGCATAGCGTTACCGGTTTTGATCTCGGCAGCAACACCAGACTGGATCTTATCGCCAGCTTGCATGCCTTTGGCAGCAAGAATATAACGACGCTCACCATCCGCATACAATACTAACGCGATGTTAGCAGTACGGTTTGGATCATATTCCAGACGCTCAATCTTTGCAGGGATACCATCTTTATCGCGTTTGAAGTCGATTAGACGATAATGCTGCTTATGACCACCACCTACGTGACGGACAGTGATACGGCCAGTATTGTTACGGCCACCACTTTTAGATTTTTTCGCCAACAAGCCAGCAAAAGGTTTACCCTTGTGCAGGTCAGTGTTCACCACTTTAACTACGTGGCGACGACCTGGAGAGGTTGGCTTACACTTAATAACTGCCATGATAATTCTCCTTTGCTTACTCAGCGCCGCCGACGAAATCGATGTCAGCACCAGCAGCTAGAGTCACATAGGCTTTTTTCCAATCGCTACGACGACCAGTACGGCCACCAGTGCGTTTAGTTTTGCCTTTGCTCACTAAAGTGCGAACTGAATCAACTTCAACTTCAAATAGCTTAGCAACAGCAGCTTTAATTTCAGCTTTAGTTGCATCGATAGCTACGCGGAAAACAACAGTGTTGTGCTTCTCAGCGTTCACAGTGCTCTTTTCAGAGATATGTGGAGCGAGAATAACTTTTAGCAAACGTTCTTCGCGGATCATCATGCTAGCATCTCCTCGATTTGCTTCACTGCGTCAGCAGTCACAAGCACAGTGTTGAAGGCGATCAGACTCACTGGGTCTAGACCCGCTACATCACGAACGTCAACCTTGTACAGGTTACGAGCTGCTAAGAATAAGTTCTCATCAACTTCTGCAGTCACAATCAGAACGTCTTCAAGGTTCATTGCTTTCAATTTAGCTTTCAGCTCTTTAGTTTTAGGAGCTTCAACACCGAAAGATTCAACAATAACCAAACGCTCTTGACGTACCAATTCAGACAGAATGCTTCTCAGCGCGCCGCGGTACATCTTTTTGTTAACTTTTTGGCTGTGATCTTGGGTTTTAGCAGCGAATGTTACGCCACCGCCACGCCAGATTGGGCCTTTAACAGAACCAGCACGAGCACGGCCAGTTCCTTTTTGGCGCCAAGGCTTTTTGCCTGAGCCAGTTACTTCCGCACGAGTCTTTTGAGCACGAGTGCCCTGACGCGCGTTTGCAGCGTATGCTACAACTACCTGATGAACCAGTGCCTCGTTAAAGTCACGGCCGAAGGTAGTTTCGGAAACTTCAAGAGCGCTTTGCGCGTCTTTCAATACCAATTCCATTACTATCTCCTCAGACCTTAAGCTTTAACGGCAGGCTTGATAATCAAGTCGCCATTGGTAGCGCCAGGAACAGCGCCACGGACTAGTAGCAGGTTACGCTCAACATCTACACGAACAACAACTAGATTTTGAGTAGTAACACGCTCGGCACCCATATGGCCTGACATTTTTTTGCCTTTGAATACGCGACCAGGCGTTTGGTTCTGACCGATAGAACCATTCGAGCGGTGCGACAAAGAGTTACCGTGAGTCATATCTTGAGTACGGAAGTTCCAACGCTTAACGCCGCCTTGGAAGCCTTTACCTTTTGATTGACCAGTAACATCAACTTTCGCTACGTCTGCGAAAATATCAACATTTAGCTCAGCACCAACTTCAATGCCCTCGCCTTCACCGTCTACCAAACGCATTTCCCACAAACCACGACCGGCTTCAACGCCGCTCTTGGCAAAGTGACCTGCTTCTGGTTTAGTGATGCGATTGGCTTTTTTGGTGCCAGTTGTAACTTGAAGTGCACGGTAGCCGTCAGTTTCTAAAGTTTTCACTTGAGTAACACGGTTGCCTGCAACTTCAATTACAGTAACTGGTATTGAAACACCATCTTCAGTGAAGATGCGAGTCATACCAACTTTACGACCAATAAGACCGATAGCCATCTCTCAAACCTCTTCTTACTAGGATCTCAATTAACCCAAGCTAATCTGTACGTCGACACCAGCCGCAAGATCTAAACGCATTAATGCGTCAACAGTCTTTTCAGTTGGCTCTACGATGTCAACCAGGCGCTTGTGTGTACGTAATTCGTACTGGTCACGAGCATCTTTATTAACGTGCGGAGAGATCAAAATGGTATAACGCTCTTTGCGAGTAGGTAGTGGAATTGGACCACGAACCTGCGCGCCTGTACGCTTAGCAGTTTCAACGATTTCCGCTGTAGACTGATCAATTAAGCGATGATCAAATCCCTTTAAGCGGATACGGATTCTTTGGTTCTGCATTGACCAGAGCTCCTAAAATGGACATATAAAAAATCACCCTCTAGCTTCTTCAATATAGAAAAGCAGAGCGAGATGATTTAACCGTTCGACTCCCAATCGGAGTCGCTATGATAATGATTAACTTCAGCGACTAATCATTTAATTCGTCAACCTAAGTCGACGAGGGGGCCATTATACCTATCTAAATCCGGATATCAAGCCCGCTGTGTAAATAGTCATCAAATAACTATTTAACTTCAGAGTGGCGAGCATTTTACACAAATTTGTGAATAAAACCAGC
>NZ_JAKKRO010000070.1:0-24592 GCF_025654235.1 Shewanella sp. SM32
TGATGGTTCAATGCCTGTTGTGGCTAGTTGGTTTACACGCACAGCAACAGGGCTGGGATAAGCATTTTCAGGCCAATACCATTGGGCATCGAACGGTACTCTCAACGATTCGCTTGGGATTGGAGGTACTCAGGCGGCCTGATTATCAAATCACGGAGAAAGAATTGCTGGCGGCCTGGGTATTATTCGCCAATCAGTTGCTCAAATATGGCTATGCTATGGCTGATTTATGAGGGGATCCTTCAGGGTAAAGCACTCGACTAAAATCTAAAATAATATGGTTAACCTCTGGAAGCGTTAAAATATCTTGATAATCACTGGTGAATTTCTTGTGGTAATAAAAGTCAAAGCGCTCTGGCAATGAAATAACTTTAATATTTGACATTGTGTTATCCCTAATTAAAAGAGTTCAATTTCACCACAGGTAATTTGATCCCTTGAAACGGGATTATGAGTCTCCTGACGTCGGCGACTCATTTGTATTGTGATGTCATCCCCCTTAATGCCAAACTCCTGTTGTGACATAGTGGTGACGCGATTGAGCGATTCTTTTAAATGGTTTAGGGACTGATTTGTGTAAATCAGGCTTTGGGAAGTAATATCACTGAACTGTAATCCCCGAATAGTATCCGAGATGGCTTGTTCTAGTTCATGTGCCGATGAATCGATACGTTCAATCACTTGAGAATCCTTCTCTGCTTTAACGATAATCTGCCTTAGTGCAGTATCTATATCCTTTTTTGCATCAATAATATAAGTCATATCTTGGGCGGCGACTTTACTCACGTGTACGGTTAATTGCTCAATCTGAATTTGAATTGATTTAAGCTGTTTTTGTATGCTTTCACTAAAACCTGCACTACGAGTGGATAAAGCGCGCACTTCATCTGCCACAACAGCAAAGCCTCTACCCGCATCACCCGCCCGCGCCGCTTCAATTGCCGCATTTAAAGCGAGCAAATTAGTCTGGGACGAGATTTGATCTATGTCTTGCAAGGCTTTCATTGCTTGAGGCATAGACTCGTAGATGAGATTCACTTTTTCCAACAATTCCATAGTTGATGCCGACATTTCTATGGTGGATTGAATAAAGCGCTCTAACGTCATTGAGGTATTGTTGGCAAATTGCTTCATTTGATCTGAATGGAATAACTCAGCATCATCAGTACTCTTAACGAGATCTGAAATAAATCCTGTCTGCTCCGTCATTAACCGCCCTAAACCATCGAATGACTCACCGAGCAAATTGACTGCGTCACCTTGCACCGCTAGCACACTGTCAATGTTAGCCTCGCAGCCGTTAAGCGTCGTGATTGACTCTTGATACAGATTGATATGGGCTTGCCAATCTGCGGCAAGTTGGTTATTGAAGGACTTATCATCATGCTGTTGAACTGACTGCATTTGCTTATGCTGATAAAATTGCCACAGCAACATCATCAATACAGAAATAACCGGACCGATAGCCCACAATGTCATCAAACTCAGCGAATATCCAACGCCTGCCGCGAGCACCGCAACGACCCCATCCTTGTATGTCATATGGACTTCACAATAATTGTACAGTGATTAAAAAGTAGTTTCATATTGGGTGATTTTCAAACACGAAAGTGAAATTATTCACATTGTTACGTGTCGCAATGCGGAAAATGCAGTTATCGCGATAGAAATCCTCAGTATTGAGCGCTAATTCTCAGTAAATTACCGTAAATTCATGATTTGCTAATAAACTTGTCTTAATGGAACCCGAAACTTAACTGTGCAGTCCTCATACCCTAGGTTACACTGGAAGCGTCATGGATTGGGATGGGATCGCTTATGAGTCAACGTACATTAAACTCCTTATTTAAACCGACTTCCGTTGCTATTATCGGCGCTTCGAATACCGAAAAACGCGCGGGTAATGTGCTGATGAAAAACCTACTATCGAGTGGTTTTTCGGGGCCTATCATGCCAGTCACCCCTAAGTATCGGGCAGTGATGGGTGTGCTCGCCTATCCCAATATTGAAGCCTTACCCATCAAACCCGATTTAGCGGTTATTTGTACCCGCGCTTGCCGTGTGCCCGCCATCGTTGAAACCCTTGCGCAATTTGGCTGTAAGGTGGCCATTATTATGGCAGCGGGAATGGCACAGGAATTTAACGAAGATGGCGTGAGCCTGCTCGACCTTGCCATGCAAAATGCTAAGCGTTATGGGATGCGCATTCTGGGGCCAAATAGCTTAGGAATGCTATTACCCCCATTGGGATTAAACGCCAGCTTAGCCCACGCCAGCGCCCTACCGGGCAAAATAGCCTTTGTGTCTCAATCTGCCGCCATTTGTACAACGGTACTCGATTGGGCCAATAACAAAGGTATTGGCTTTTCCTCCTTTATCTCCCTCGGTGATGCCACCGACATTAACTTTGACGAACTGCTCGATTACCTCGGCCGCGATAGCCGCACCAGCGCCATCATGCTTTATATCGACTCGGTGAATGAGAAGCGCCATTTCCTCTCGGCCGCTCGAGCCGCTTCACGCAATAAACCAATTCTAGTGATTAAATCGGGCCGTAGCGCCGAAGGTGCCCGCGCCGCAAAATTGCATACGGGCGGTGTTGGCGGTAACGATGCAGTGTATGAAGCGGCGTTTCGCCGTGCAGGTATGTTGCGGGTTAACGATTTAATTGAACTGTTTGCCGCGGTTGAAAGTTTAGCGCATTCCAATCCGCTGCAAGGTGAGCGCTTAGGGATTATCAGTAATGGTGGCGGTCCTGCCGTATTAGCGGTAGATGAACTCATTATGCGCGGCGGTAAACTGGCGGAGTTATCAGAGGACACCATAGCCAAATTAGAAGCCGTGTTACCGAATACTTGGTCAAGGCAAAACCCCATTGATATTATTGGTGATGCGAACGCATCACGATATGCTAAAGCTTTGACTATCTTGATGGATTCCAATGAACTTGACGCTATTTTGGTCTTGCACTCCCCTTCAGCACTCGGTGAAAGTGTTGAGATAGCTGATGCTTTGGTGAGTGTGATCCACGCGCATCCCAAAAAGAATCGCCTCAATATTTTGACGAACTGGAGCGGTGAAGACTCGGCTTATCAGGCACGAAAACGCTTCACTAAGGGCGGCATATCCACCTACCGTACACCCGAAGGTGCTGTGGGTGCCTTTATGCACATGGTTGAATACCGTCGTAACCAAAAACTGCTGCAAGAAGTGCCGCAATCGATCCCCGACAATATTCCGACAGATAGCCTCACGGCGCGCAAATTACTGCAAGCGGCTCAAGCTAAAGGAAAATCAGTACTGGAAACCCATGAGGCCAGCCCTATTTTGCGGGCTTATGGGCTTAACACCATAGACACTTGGTTTGTGAAAGATGCCGATGAAGCGGTGGCCATTGCGAATGAAGCGGGCTATCCCTTAGCGTTAAAAGTGCAATCCCCTAACATCTTGCATAAGTCCGATGTGCACGGAGTGATGCTCAATTTAACCTCGGCTGAAGATATCCGCCACGCCGCGAATGCGATTACCCAGAGGGTGCATCAAGCCAATCCCGAAGCCATTATTGAAGGCATGATAGTGCAGAAAATGGCGTTGACCGCTGGCGCGCAAGAAATCCGCGTGGCCGTGATAAGCGACCCCGTCTTTGGTCCGGCGATTTGCCTTGGCGAAGGTGGCTCAGAATGGGACCCCACCAATGATGCTGCCGTTGCCCTGCCACCCCTGAATATGGCACTGGCGCGTTATATGGTGATCCAAGCGTTAAAGACCCATAAGTTAAAGGACAGACATTTACCACTGGGTCTAGACATGAATGCCCTGTGCGTGATGTTAACGCAAATATCCCATATTATTATCGATTGCCCTGAAATCGCCTCGTTAGATTTAAACCCAGTACTGGCCGCGGGTGAAAACATCACTCTGCTCGATGTGAATATCCGTTTGCATGATGCCAATGCCGACAGTTCATCGCGGATGGCCATCATGCCCTATCCGAAGGAATTAGAAGAATTCGCCGAGCTAAAAAATGGCCTTAAGGTAATGCTAAGGCCGATTTTGCCCGAAGATGAACCTAAACATTTGGCCTTCGATAATTCGCTATCCGATGAAGACAGATACAAACGTTATTTTGGGGTGCGCTCGAAAATGACCCATGAAGAAATGGCGGTATTAACTCAAATCGATTACGCCCGTGAGATGGCCTTTATCGCCACGGCTAAGGGACCCGATGGCGATGACATCACCTTAGGTGCCGTGCGTGCGTCCATCGACCCTGATAATACCGAGGCCGAGTTTGCCATGGCGGTGCGTGGCGATCATCAAGGTATAGGGTTAGGAAAGTTGTTACTCGAAAAATTGATCAAATATTATCAGGCCAACGACACGCCCGTGCTCACAGGCTTTACCATGTTTGAGAATCGCAATATGGCCAGTCTTGCCAAAAGTCTCGGTTTTAAAGTGACCTTCGATATGGAGGAGCATTTGATCAAAATGCACATGGATTTAAAACCGCCCAGTGATCAATAGCACCTACCCAGACGAACAAAAACGCCGCAAATCATTGCGGCGTTTTGTTATCCTAAGTAAATGATTATTTGACGAAATAGCGACCGAGCTAATACTTAACGCCTTGAAACATCGACACTCGCCCCCACGTTCTCAGCCTCTAACACAGTTACGGCCTTCGGACTTAGCTTGGTACAGTGCTTTATCGGCGCGACTAAACAGCGTTTCAGCATCATCCCCCTGTTGCAATGAGGCCATCCCAATCGAGACAGTAATCGCGCCAAGGGAAAGCTTTTTGTCTTTCCCTACCGTTAAGCGCCGCTCAGAAATACGTTCACGCAGATTTTCAGCCACTTGCAATGCGTCGTGAAAATGGGTGTTAGGTAGCACCACCACAAATTCTTCGCCGCCATAACGCGCAACAAAGTCATCCCCACGCACACATTGCTTTAAGGCTAATGCGACATAGGCCAATACTTTATCACCCGTTAAATGACCATAGGTGTCGTTAAAGGCTTTAAAATTATCGATATCAATCAGTAAGAGACTACAGCGGGTCTGGTGATCTTGAGAACGGTAGATTTGATCCTGAATACTCAATTCATAGGCGCGGCGATTATGCAGAGACGTTAATTGGTCTGTCATAGCCGCGAGGCTAAGATTTTCCATTTCAGATTTAAGATTTTGCACTTCTTGACCCATGGTACACAGACTTTGCTCCATCTCACGGTTGTTGATAAGTAGCATCTGCATCTCATCGACCACACCATCAACCAGCTCGTTTAAGGTATTGATATCGGGATTAGTTTGTAATCGCAAACCAAACTCGGCTAATGAGCCAGAAAATGCCGCGGTTCCTTGACTCAACTGGCTGATTTTATTCAACAGGCTATTGATCAAGATTTGTGTTTCAATCTGAACATTTTCAATTACTTCTGGTGACTGTTCTTGGATAAAGGTTTTATAAAGACTGGTATTAACTTCCTTGGTAAAAGAGACAGAATTCGCCAAAAAACCATCAATCGCGCGATTTAAATCGAGATTTGTACCTGCAAAATATTCATACCAAACAGTGTAATTTTCAGGAGTAACAGGAATATCGAGGGCAGACATTTGCGGCACGGCCAAACGCAAAATTTGCGCGGCAGAATCAAGTTCTTTATTTTCTGCAGTAGAAGACATAAATCGCGAACCATAGATTTGTTATGTTTTTGTATACATTAAGTTAACTCAGCTGGTTCAATTTGGATATGGGAGAAATCAATTATTATGACAGGGAGCAAAAGAAAAGAGGATGTTGCCATCCTCTTCCTCATCACGGTACCGAACCAACTAGAACGAGCTAAACCTCGCGACAATTAAGTCCACAATTAACCACGGCAGCGAGCAAAGATATCTAATTCAGGCTGATATACCTCAGTTTTGATATTCATTAGTCCCAATAGACTATCGAATAAATTGTCATGGGAGAAACCACCTTTCGCCGCATGCTCAGCCAAACAATCCATATCCAATTGATTATCTTTGCTAAAATCTTTTGACACCCAAGCAAGCATAGGAATGCTCGTCTGCTCAATCGGTGCGATACTGTAAGGCGCGCCATGTAAATACATGCCTTTTTCGCCTAAAGACTCGCCATGATCGCTCAGATACAACATGGCTGGATCAAATTTATCTTGTTGGTTTTCTAACTTTTTAACCACTTCGCTAATAATATAGTCAGTGTACAAAATACTATTGTCATAGGTATTCATCAGCTCATCTTCACTGCAGTTTTGTATATCACTGCGCTGACAATCCGGAGTGAACTTACGGTGTTCTGCTGGATAACGTAAGAAATAAGTCGGGCCATGACTACCAATGACATGCAATACAATCACAGTATCTTTGCGTTCTGCGTTGGCTAAGGCTTCATCTAATTTGTTCAGTAACACTTGGTCGAAACAATATTGGCCAGTGCACAACTTAGGATCACTGTTCAAATCAATGGTTATGTTTTCAACTTGGTCACACACCCCTTTACAGCCAGAATCATTGTCAAACCACTGCACTTTAATACCGCCATGATCCAACACATCAACGGCGGTGTCTTGAGCATAGGCACGGCGTGAATCGTAATCTTCCCGTCCCATGCGAGAAAACATGCAAGGCAAAGATACCGCCGTTGCCGTGCCACATGAATGGGTATCTTTAAAGACTATTAATCCTTGGCCTTGGGTATGGGCGTTGGTTGGCTTGTCGTAGCCATAATACTGATAACTCATTGAACGCGCGGTTTCCCCCACGACTAGAACTAATAAATTCGGTTTACCATTTGAGTTGGCACTGACATTTTTTGCATCGAGGCCAAGTTGCTGATATTCCATTGGCGTTTGCAAGTACTGCACATTGATGTACTTAGACACAGCACCGATAAAATACGTCGGCACAATATAACGTTTTAGCTCGTCGTTGTTACGGCCAAAGGCCGCGTAATCTTGAAAATAGAAGAAAGCAATAATGCCCAGTCCTGCCAACATCGCCAGCATAAAAAGCACTTTATGCAGTAGTTCTTTTAGGAAAGGTTTGTACTGAATATCCGCTTTATAGATAAGGTACGCGGGTAAAATCCCAGTCAGTAACATATTCATTATCGAAGCAAAATTCACATACATGAACGCTTCGGCATGATTGGTTTGGAAAGTGTTTTCTATCATGCCGTAATCGAAGACGACATTGTATTGATAGGCAGCGAAGAACACACTCGATGATAACAAGGTGAGTAAGATGAAAAACGGTTTAACGAGATACTTTACCGTAAATAAGGAAAATATAAAACTGAGTGCAAAGGTTAAAAACAACGGCACAGTAGCGATGAAGATAGGATCGACATCAGGTTGTTTTTCAATGCCTTTCTTAATGATGCCAAACAATGGGATATTGAAAATACAGACGTAAAATAACGCTGTGATAAAAGTGAATCGATTCACCGATAGAGTCTTAAATCTTGCTAACACTGATAGCTCTCACTCAAATTAGTTGTTTGTCGAGAATAACTTAGTATTCTTAAGGTAGTCTTAGGCCTTTGACAGTGAAATTTTTTCGCAATAGTAGCAAGCTCTTGGCAATGGCTCAAATTATCTGTGGGTATTGTTAACATTAAATAATAAACTTAAAAAAACGGCCGAACCTCAATAAGTTCGACCGTTTTCTGCTCCCCAACCTATTAGGGTCTTGCTCGGTTTTACCAGTGAAGAGTTAACAATTCATGCTAACCCAGCGGTAATTATCTTAATTGCTGTAATAAGTAGGCAAACGCCATTGAATTAAGTTCCGCGGCTTGATTATTATCTGCAGCGCCGGCATGGCCACCTTCAATATTTTCGTAGTACAAGACATCAATTCCCATGTCTTTCATCTTAGCAACCATCTTACGGGCGTGACCTGGGTGAACCCTATCATCACGGGTCGATGTGGTGAAAAAGACCTTTGGATAATGCACGTCTTTATGCAGATTATGGTACGGAGAGTAAGTTTTAATGTAAGCCCATTCCTCAGGAATATCCGGATTACCGTATTCACCCATCCAGCTGGCACCGGCGAGTAACTTATTGAATCTAAACATGTCAAGCAGAGGTACTTGACACACGACAGCGTTGTACAGATCCGGTCTGCGGGTAAATGCCGCCCCCATTAATAGGCCACCGTTACTGCCACCTTGGATGCCTAAATGTTTACTTGATGTAATTTTACGGGCAATCAAATCTTCCGCTATTGCCTCGAAATCCTCATAGGCTTTATGTCGATTTTGCTTTAACGCCGCTTGATGCCAAGCTGGGCCATATTCGCCACCGCCACGAATGTTAGATAACACATAGACGCCGCCCTGCTCTAACCAGTTCTTACCAATGGTGGCCGAATAGGATGGACGCAGTGAGACTTCAAACCCACCATAGCCATAAAGTAGCGTAGGATTAGTGCCATCTAACTTAAGATCCTTAGCCATCACCACAAAGTAGGGTACTTTAGTGCCATCTTTAGACGTCGCAAAGTATTGCTCAGTTTTAAACTTATCCGCAGCAAACTGTTGCGGCATACCTTTAATTTTCTTCGGATTTAAGGTTTTTGCATTAACCGTATAGAGGCTTGAAGGCTCAAGAAAACTGGTGTAATTCACGAAAAAATTATCACTGTCTTGCTCAACATCCATTACCGTCAGGGCGCCATTCGCTTCGAATGGGACTTGGGTGCTTTGCCAAGCGCCCTTTTCGTCTTGCTCATACCGCACTAATTTGCTTTTCACGTTATCGAGCCAATTCACGAAAATCGCACTCTTACTAAAACTAAGTTGCGCTATCGATGCGGTCTGAGTCGGGCTCACAAATAAACTGAATTTGGCTTTCTGGGCGATAAGATCCGCCACATCGGCATACACGACCGCGCCTTGCTTAAAGTTACCGTCTTTATTGGTTAAATCGCTCTTTAACTCAATAAATAACTTACCTTTAAAATAACCTTTAATCTCAGCATCTTGAGGTAATGGCAACCCTATGAGTTTGCCATCTTGATAGACATATTGGCTGGCGGTATAAAAAGTATGTGCCTCGGTGACTAAACTCAGCGGCGTTTTATCATCGAATAAAACCCAGCCTGATACTGCGACTGAGGTTTTGTCACCAGTGAAAATCGGCTTCGCTTGCTCGAGTGCTGTACCACGTTGCCAGAGTTTCACTTCCCGTGGATAACCTGAGTCAGTCATGCTTTGACCATCACCAAAATCAGTACCGACAAAGGCGTGGTCTTTATCTATCCAGCTCAGACTTGATTTAGCTTCTTTCAAAAAGAATGGCTTATCTTTGATGGCAACAAAGGATTTAGTATTTAAATTAAATTCTCGCACTTCCACTGCATCGGCACCGCCGCGGGAAAGTGAGACAAAACAGCGCTCATTTTCGGGATACTGACAGCTAATATCCTTAAATACCCAATTGACGGATTCAGTTTTACCTAGGGCATCGATATCAAGCACGGTTTCCCATTTGGGATCGGGTTTAGCATATTCTTCCATGGTAGTACGGCGGTAAATACCGCGCACATGGGTGTCATCCTTCCAAAAGTTGTATAACTTGTCGCCAATGTGGGTCGCGTAGGGAATGCGTTCTTTATCGTTCAGGATGGCGAGACTGTTCGCCACTAAGGTATCAAAACCTTTAAACGCTTTAATTTCGGCGGCAGATGCAGCATTTTGGGTTTTCACCCATTCCATCGGCTTTGCGCCTTCAACATCTTCTAACCAAATGTATGTATCTTCTTCTGCGTGAAGTTGACCGCTCATACCGAGCACTCCTGCAATGCACCAAGGCAGTAATTTATTATTCATTCTATTCCTTTTAAACAAAGTCCATCTTGAGATCTGCCCTTACATTACCTTAATTAATATCCAGTTCAACTATTAATCCAACAAGAATGTAACAAAAGGTAAGGTACTGTAATAGCAGATGATTAATCTAGAATGAATCGCGTTTTTAAAAATGTCGTGCTATAAAAAAGCGTCCACGAGGGACGCTTTTTAGTGGATGAAATAGGGTAAATTAAAACTCGTTATTCATACGAGACAACAAATTGAGCAGTACGATTCGTTCCTCACTGCTCATTTTAGCGGTGAGATCTGTAGTGAGTTGTAGATGTAATGCATCATGTTCGAGGAACAAAGTTTGGCCCTTTTCGGTTAACTCCACCAGAATCGAACGACGATCGGTTTCATGGGGACGACGTACAACCCACTCAGCTTCTACCATTTTGTCGATTTGGACCGTTAGTGTGCCTGTTGTGACACCAATTTTATCCGCCAGTTCTTTCATCCTCATAGCGCCGTGCACGCCGAGTAACTCAATGGTGTGCACCTGCGATAGGCTAAAACCTTTGTCACGCACAATGGCGTGTTCCCAAGACGACAGCTTTTCGTAAAATTCAATAATCACATGATTTAATGCATGATCTGTTGAATGAGCGGCCGTTGAATTCAGGTTTGATGAATGATGATGTTCAACAGTCATTTAGGCTTCCTTAGCCATACACTCGCGCTGATGGCAAGTATGGAGTTCAATAGTGATATGGGCCAATTCAGGAAATTGTGACAGTAACTGGTTAAAATAACTGACATCTTTCGGTGAATGGGACACGATAGACACCATAATAGCATGGTGATCGGCACTCACTCGCCAAAGATGTAAATCGGCCACTTGATGATCCGGTACGGCCTCAAGGGTTTCCACGACCTTACGCTGCAATGACGCTTTAACACCACCGTCAAGTAAGATAGGACTCGTTTGCTGAATGAGTCCCCATGACCAACGGCTAATAATCACAGCACCCACTATACCCATAACCGGATCGAGCCAAGTCAGTCCCATGTATTTACCAAACAACAAGGCCGCAATGGCGAGCACTGACGTTAACGCATCGGCTAATACGTGAAAATAGGCGGCGCGTAGGTTGTGATCATGACCACCGTGTGCCTTCTGATGCTCATGCTCATGCTCATGCTCATGCTCAGCAGCATGGTGCTCCTGTTTATGATGGCAATGGCTATGATCTTGATGACTTTCATCGTGTGCATGTGAGTCATCATGTGAATGTGGACCCGCACCATGTGAATGAGCCGTATGGACGTGATCGTCATGGGAGGAGTGTGCTTCGCAGCTGTGATGAGCATGCTCGTCTTCATGATCATCTTGATGTCCATGATCGTGACTATGACCATGAGTGTGCCCATGGTCGTGGGTATGGTGATCTTTGAGTAAAAATACACTCAGCACATTCACGCTCAAACCTATGACAGCCACAAATATGGCTTCGTTAAAATGGATTTGCTCAGGGTTAATCAGTCGCATTCCCGATTCAATCAACATCACCAGTGCCACAAGTCCTAGCGCTATTGCGCTGGTATAACCGCCAAGCACACTCACTTTGCCAGTACCGAAAGCAAATGCAGGATCGTTAGCGTGTTTACGGGCATACGAATAGGCGAATAACGTGATCATAAAGGCCGCGGCATGGGTTCCCATGTGCCAACCGTCGGCGAGCAGTGCCATAGAACCGTAGATGGTTCCGGCAGCAATTTCAGCCACCATAGTGATCACGGTTAAATACAGTACATAGCGAGTGTTCTTCTCGCCATCGCGGTTCTGACTGGAAAACTCATGGGCGTGCTGCCACTGGGCGAGTGAGTGCCCTTGGCGGCTTCCCGTAGTAGCTTGATGCCCTATCGCTTGCTCGGCTGTCATTGATTTCATTGTATGGCCCCTGTTCCATTTCTATCGCTATTAATGGTGAAAAACTCGTCGCTTGAATTATAGTTTGAAAATCAAAATATATGAATATCGAATTAACTATTTATCAAGATATACTGTTTTCAAACTTTTAAACGTGTATTTGAATCCCCATAATGCATCTGCCCTCCTGCCATCAGTCGAGACACTGATATGTGAATTAAGATAGGCAGCTAGACTAGGCAAAGGATATCAGGCAAGGTTTAATGGATTAGCGCTTGATTTATGAGTAAAAACAGCTCACATAGCAGAGTTAGATTGGCTTTATTACAGCCTTATGCAGTTATAGACAGACACAGCGGTGGCTTTTCAGTGCAAGTTGAAATCCAAGTTTTAAGGTTTTTATCTAGGCTGTTTCGTATATTTTTCGCATGATATGGAGTCATAAAACAGCCACAGCAAAGAATTGAAATAGCTGCGAACTTAACAAAATAAGTCATTAGAAAGCGTAATTAACCCTTATTATTCAGATTGATAAAAATTATTTGGGTAAAAAATCGATTTTTTATTGAATAATTTAACCCTTTTTACCTCTGCTGCGTTTATAGGGAGCAGAACACAGACAAATTTATCGACATCAATTCAGTTCGATTAGGAGAAATAAAATGAAATTGAAGACCTTATTTAGCGTTAGCGCTGTTCCCCTTGCATTTGCAGTATTGTCATTCAATGCCGCGGCGGTGAGCCCACCACATCCAACAGGGTTAAATGCGCCTATGATCAGTATTCAACGTTTCGATTCAAAAGATTACAGCGCACAGGAAGCCACTAAGATGTTCCCTGCTCCGGCAGCAGGTATGGTGCAGCACATTTTAAGTTTACCTAAATTAGAAAACGAAGATGACTACATGGTCGAAATCCAAATTGGTCAGACTCAAATGGTTGATTGCAATAAGCATGGATTAAACGGGGAATTGAAGGAACTGACAGTGCAAGGTTGGGGTTATAACTACTATCAAGTGGATGAAATAGCTGAAGGCCCAAGCACTATGATGGCCTGTTTCGAATTGGCGAAGAAAGAAGCTTTTGTACGTATTCCAGCTGAGCTAAAAATGCGCTACGACAGTCGCTTGCCTAAGGTGTTTTATCTACCAGAAGGCGCTGAACTGCGTTTCAGAACTTGGAAAGTAGATTCAACCTATCAATATTCCAAGTAAATAGCCGAATTTAACTCTTGCATCATCAATCAAATGCGCTTCGAGTCTTTGCTGATTAATAAAAGCAAAGACTCGAAGCGCATTAACTAGAATCGTTTAATTCTAACGACTTGCATAATTTCTATTTCAAAACCTGCCACAGTTTCTGTCTCTGGGTAATAGATGACATTGATCTTTTGCCCTTGCAGATTACGATACTTTTTGACCCGTCTAAACTTAAACGGCACGTCACAATCTTCAATCATAACAGTATGTTGTATCCACTCCGCCTTTTCCCTCTGCATATGCGAAACCACAGTCACACCTTCAGAGTGAACCAAATGTTCATGGGTGGCTAACATCTTTTTTACGGCCTTATTCATGTTCAACTCTTTTATCATCTAGTTGCGACAACAGTGACTCAACTTTCTGTTTAATTTCAGCATATCTCAATTTTTCACAGCGGCCGAAACCACTCAACTTACGCACTTGAAAACGACTAACCAAAGGAACTGACATACCAGCTAGGCAACGACAATAGGTATCAAGTGATAAAGCATCAATACCTTTGGCCGTTAAATGATGCTTCAACTCATGTAAATCAGCCAACATCTGCAGATCTGTCGGCCAAGTCGGTTCCGTCGAATAACTCAACTTAGCGAAATGACCGCGGCAGACACTGCAATGACCGCAGATAGCCGGCGTCTCATTATCATCAAAATAACGGGATAAATTGTGGCTTAAGCACGTCTCAAGTTCAAAAAAGCGGACTAACTGCGCTATTCGCGCAATTTCTTTCTGCTCTTTATCAATAAAATAATGGTACAGCTCATCGATGAGTTCCGGACGCGCTAATGCGGCAACATCCACCCGATACACATCGGTAATTCGTTTGGTTTCTAATTCAATCAACTGATGTTCAGCTAAATATTCCAGCGCGGCCAACACGCGACTGCGTTCATGGCCCGTCGCATTGTACAAGGCATCAAAATCTAACGCGCCCCATATTTTCTTCATCTGCGTATGATTAAAAATCTGCGTCAAAAACGCCTGCCGTTCGGAATTAAATCGGCTCAGAATGGCGTGTTTATCCACTAAAAATTTGTAATTAACATCGGCGTAGTAAGCAAATAACGGCTTAACCACACCTAGAATTTCTAGCTGTACAAGTAACGTTTTTAATGGCAACTGGCGAATATTACTCGCCGTCGACACGCCATTAAGCTGACATTCCCACTGACCAGAATCTTGTTCAAGACGAATAGCTTCAATGACTTGCGCTATACCTTCTCGCTCAGGCGTATCGCCATACACAAAATTTTCAACGGTATTGAGTCCGTCAAGATTGGCTAAAGTCACACAATGGGATAACGCACCATCACGCCCTGCTCTGCCGATTTCTTGACTGTAGTTTTCAATGGATTTAGGCAAATCATAGTGGATCACAAAACGGATATTGCTCTTATCGATTCCCATACCAAAGGCGATGGTAGCTACCACCACTTGCAGCTTATCCTGCATAAAATCATTTTGAATTTGTTGACGTTTTTCATCTTCAAATCCAGCATGATAAGCACTGGCGACTATGCCTTGTTGGCACAAGAGTCGTGCGACTGTTTCGGCGGTTTGCTGTAACGTCACATACACAATACCAGCACCTGAGAATGATGTTATCTGGTTAACCAGTAAGGCATTTTTCTCTTTAGTCGACACGGGCAGAACTGTCAAATCTAAATTGGGTCGATAAAATCCCGTTTGTACTATGTGTTCGGGCGCAATATCGAAGCGCTTGGCCATATCCAGTTTCACTTTACGTGTCGCTGTGGCCGTCAGTAACAGTACCAGCGGGATCTCAAGTTCGCGCCGATAATCGGGTAATTTAAGGTAATCAGGCCGAAAATTGTGGCCCCATTCTGAAATACAATGCGCCTCATCTACGACCAACATAGACAGCGGAACCGATTGAATAAACTGCCTAAAGCGTTCATTTTTGAAACGTTCCACCGACACCATTAAAATTTTCAGTTTGCCAGAGCGCGCATCTGTCATCACTTGCTGACTCTGCTCGGCGCTTAAGGTTGAATCTATGCTGGCCGCATGAATTCCCTTAGATTGTAAAAATTCCAGCTGATCTTTCATCAAGGCGAGTAAAGGCGAAATCACTAAACTCAAATGGGGTAACTGCAATGCTGTAAATTGATAGCAAAGGGATTTACCAGAACCCGTCGGAAAAATCGCTAAACTCGACTTCCCCGCCAACAGCTGTGTTATCGTTTGCGCTTGGCCAGGACGAAATTCAGAAAAACCGAAATCCTGCTGCAACAAACTAACGTATGGATTGGTTTCCGGAATGGGATTGAACATCAACCGTCCTTTACACTTATCCTTACCACCCACAAAATTCGGGCATACCGCAAGAAAAAGATTCAGCATTAAGTGAGTCGACTAGTCTAGCAAATTTTGACGTACTTTACGGAGTTAATTAGCAACAACTGAGTTTTCAAGCCAACTTAACTGCTCATCAGGAGCGTAATTATAGGTGCAGATTTCATTGCAACACAATGATTAATATATAATTAATTTACTTTTTTAGTCAGCAATTAAATATGAAAATAAAACCGATTTGTAAAAATTCGATCCGATATCTCCTATAAAAAAACAAGACGTCAGATGAATCTCAGCAAAAAATACATCTCCGATAAATTGAGCATTTAAGGTTTTCTAGCAAGATATAGATTGATCAGCGACGTCAGTTTGTCCTGAAATCTTTCTTCAAAACCATCAATGTCACGCCCTATAGAGACTAAATATTTAGTTGCCTGCTCACGCGAAAGCAGCTTATTTGCAAGACTATATTGCATCTCTTCTAAGGTTTTATCATATCTTGGGATCAATACCCAAGTGCCGACATCGACGTCAAAATGTTGCATCGCTTTCTGGGCTAAAGCACAAAAAGCCTCAATATGATCTACGCCATCAGGTCCGAGACAGCCAGGTTCAATTCGGCATAAAACCGCAATTTTCCTATCGTTTGCAATACTTAAACTCATCTCTAATGCCCCGCGTTATCTAGTCGTAAACATAAGATCTTAACAGTAATTTTACGTGTCTGCACAGATAAGTCACGGCTAACTTACCCTTATTAGATAATCCATTTTAGGCAATAGAACAACTTTAAAATCATATTCTTCAAAACATAGATCCGCGGTTATTTTGTTCTATTCATCAACAATGTCGTCTACAACATCCTCATCAGTATGTTGTAAAACATTAAGCGAAATATTTTCATTATGCTCTGACAATAGGGTATCAATGGCTTGGTCAAAACTGTCTAACTTTTGAGTTGCCATATAACGTTTTAACCTCAAAATAATATCCCTGCTCAGCTCAATATGAGACTTTTTTTGCCGTTTTTTTATTTGAGATAATTCTTTGCGAACCATACGCCAGCCAAAATCAGTAAAATACTGATTGAGCATTTTGTTTACATTAGTAAGCTCGTTGTCGATCCGCTGTGCCTTTTTGCGTAATCGGACTAATTCATTTAGTTGTGTTACCAACTTAGTATAGGAAACCGTTTGTAACTCAGCGTCACAAAACCAATCCGGTTTAGATGCCACAGCTTCAGGATTGATAAGGCGATAAATTAAGGGTAAGGCAAAAATTAATTCTGCTTCCTCAAGCAATAATAATTTTCTCCCTGCTGTTGGTTTGTCTTGTTGATATATCCAGGCTTGCGGTTCCATAAATACGTTTCTTTAGCTAAGCATGTGTCTAATGCAGATGAAATAAATCGGTCCTCATGCTAGTACAAATCGACAAGTATTAATATATGGTTCAACCATTTTTTGTGTTTGATATCGATTCCTTGTGCTTTCCTTTTACTTTAGGAAGAATAACTCAACTCGTATCAGGTCAAATACCTAGCAAGCTGTCGTACTTATTAGCTTAAATTTCATCCAATAGACAAGCCTAGTTTAGCGGCATTCCATTCAACAAAGTCAATAAAATGGTTAAACCATTCTTTAAAGTTGTGATTCTTTGGCTAACCAAGTTCGAAACCACCGCATATAGAAAGTACGAATTTCATACTATTTTTGCTTTTAATTCTATATCCGCATAATTAATCGCCATTGTTCAAACGGCTTTATCTTGGCTATTTTTTAAACTAAAAAAACCAACTAAATGCTATTTAATACGCCCTATTCCGATAACAGAAGTTTATTTGAACAAATAAGCACTCTACCAGTGATAATGACGATTATCACTGGTAGATGTAGTCGTGATTTGCGTATAATTACGCCTTCTTAATTCGATATCAGGTGACTTCAACGGCATGTCTAAAATGATCCGGACAAATAATAACGCTCAAAATAACACCAATGTATCGAATGAAAGAGTGACTGGATCAGAACATCACAATAATAACCATGCTGAACAGCCACGTTTTTTTGAAGAGACTTTCCTGCCACAATCTGTTCGAAGTGATTATTTAAGTGCTGCCGAAGAAACTGAATATGAAATTTCAGCCAACACCCGCCGTGTTTATAATACGAGCTTTAGTCTATTTAGCCGTTATTGTGCCGAACACCAACTGCAGGCCCTTCCCGCAGATCCCCGTAGCGTGATTTCATTTATTGGTCATCAGAAAGAATTGATCCAAGAGAGTACTGGAGTACAACTTTCTAAACAGACATTAACGACTCGACTCGCGGCGATACGCTACCACCATATTCAAGCGGGATTCCACTCACCTACCGAGCACCCACTGGTGATCAGAGTGATGCGCGGTTTAAGCAGAAATCAATCTCGCCATGTGAGTGATTATGATCAACAACCGATTATGTATGATGAAGTGGAAATGCTCATTCAAGCTATCGATGAACAAGTGCAGCCATTAACCCGAGCAAGAGACAAAGCCATTATTCAGTTAGGATTACAAGGTGGGTTTCGCCGTT
Source organism: Shewanella sp. SM32 (assembly GCF_025654235.1). NCBI lineage: Bacteria > Pseudomonadati > Pseudomonadota > Gammaproteobacteria > Alteromonadales > Shewanellaceae > Shewanella > Shewanella sp. SM32. The sequence goes on from NZ_JAKKRO010000070.1 coordinate 17,908, forward strand.
CTGAACTTGCAGATATAAAAGTTCAATATGTCAGTTTTTTACGCAATAAGCTAAAAGTGCGCCTACCTTATTCGAAGAGTAATCAGCAAGGTCAACGGGAATGGAAAGACCTGCCGGATCATGAACCTTTTGCAGCACTCAACGCGGTAAAAAATTGGTTATCACTCGCCAATATAGAGGATGGACATTTATTTAGATCGCTTTCCCGTGATGGGAAATATTTACGCCCTTATCAAATAGTAGAACATCACTCTGAAGCTAATTCAAGTTTACATAAAAATAGTGGTTTTCTCACGGGAGACGATATTTATCGCATAATTAAAAAATATTGCACAAAAGCGGGCCTACCTGCAAAGTTTTATGGTGCCCACAGTTTGCGTAGTGGTTGTGTCACTCAACTCCATGAAAATGATAAAGATCATTTATACATTATGGCCAGAACTGGCCATACCGATCCTCGATCACTCCGCCATTATTTAAAACCAAGAGACTAAACTAGATCATGACTCGATAAGGATCAGTTAGTCTTTTATTAAAAATTAAATAGAAATTATAACGTTAAAATAAATTTATCATGTTTATGAATAAAAATGATATTCAGTAATTTATATTTAATTTATTTAAATAATTTAAGCTTGAAAATAATTAAAAAAATAATTTCACATTATATATTTTTATCTGTGACACAACATTTGACATCATAGCAGAATAAAAATCCTAATTGAGGTACTTTGACCTCAGCAGCTTAGACCATAGCAAACTGCTGGTTAACATTTTTATAGCATATCGGGTTTATTGCTCACTGCAGTATTATTGTAATATAAAATCATCTTTATTGTCATATTGATACTTTAGCCTTAGTCACGAAATTTAATCCATCGTACTAGCCGGAGTAATATATGAGTAAGGCCACCTTTGATCCTACACTTTATAATAAAAGTAATAACGAGCCATTTAACCAAGTGTTGGATAAACATTTATCTCGCCGTAACTTCGTAAAAAGTGGTTTAGGCCTCAGTGCTATGACAGCTTTTGCCAGTGTAGGCTTAACTGCTTGCGGATCAGATGACACACCCGTTACAAAACCTGTTGATCCAGTGACACCTTTGCCACCGACAAAAAGTACCGCCAAGCTAAACTTTACGTCAGTTGCGGGTTCTCGTTTAGATGCCGTCGTTGTGCCAGAAGGCTATACAGCGCAGGTACTTGCACCATGGGGCACGCCATTAAATGCAAAAGCAGCACCATGGAAAAGCGATGGTAGTAACACTGCCGATGACCAAGCGAACTCAGTCGGTATGCACCACGATGGCATGCATTTCTTTCCATTAAATGATACGGGTAATGACGGTTTACTTTGCATTAACCATGAATATATTGATGAAGTTGCATTACACCCTGCAGGACAAACTTTTGATCCTACTTCAGGTTTGCGCACGATTATCGATGAGGTACGTAAAGAAATCAACGCCCATGGCGTATCGGTTGTACGTATAAAACTGGTTAATAATCAATGGGAAGTGGTTAGCAATGATAACCATAACCGCCGATTCACAGGTGCGACTGTAATGGATATTAGCGGTCCTCTCGCCTACTCTTCTCTACTCGAAACCCGCTACTCTCCCGACGGTAGTCAGGCTCGCGGTACATTAAATAACTGCGGCAATGGTTACACGCCTTGGGGCACTTATTTAACCTGTGAAGAAAACTGGCCAGGCTACTTCGCAAACCGTGGTACGTTAACTGCCGAGCAAAATCGCATTGGGATCAGCAAAACCAGCACACGTTATGGCTGGGATGATCTTGCAGGTCATGATGAAGAACGTCTCGATGAGTTCGCGCGTTTTGATGTCACGCCAAAAGGCGCAAGTGCTCAAGATGACTATCGTAATGAAGCGAATGGTCACGGTTATATTGTTGAAATTGACCCTTTCAATCCAACATCGCGCGCAGTAAAACGTACCGCGCTTGGTCGTTTCCGCCATGAGGGATGTACCTTTGGCAAGCTAACCGAAGGTAAGCCAGTAGTATTCTATTCTGGTCACGATTCACAATTCGAATACTTATATAAATTTGTCTCGGCCGCGGCGTGGGATGCAAAAGATGCTGACAGCAGCAATCGCATACAAACTGGCGATAAGTATATGAATGAAGGTACTTTATATGCAGCTAAGTTTAATGCAAATGGTGGTGGTGTTTGGTTGCCTTTAACCTTAGATAGCCAGACTACGGACGGAAAAACCCTAGGCAATACTTTCGCTAGCTTAGCCGAGATTATTTTGAACACAGCAGGCGCAGCGGATCTTGTTGGTGCAACACCTATGGATCGCCCTGAATGGTGTGCTGTCGATCCTTTCACTGGTTCAATTTATTTGACCCTGACCAACAACTCAAAACGAACTGAAACCAATCCAGCGAACCCAAGATTGAAAAACCACTTTGGCCATATTATTCGTTGGGATGAAAGTGACAAAGATACTGAATTTACATGGGATATCTTCGTATTCGGATCACCAAGTGATGGTAACGCAGAGACAAACTTATCAGGCTTAACGGATCTTAACCAATTTGCCAGCCCAGACGGTTTGGCCTTCGATCAACGCGGTATTTTGTGGGTTCAAACCGACAATGGAGCCAAGGAGGTCGCAGAAGAAACCAACGATCAGATGCTAGCAATAGTGCCTTCAACGCTTGTTGATGGCCAAGAGAAACAGCTCGGCGTAACGGCTGATAACCAAATGGAATTAAAGCGTTTCTTCGTTGGACCAAACGACTGTGAGGTTACGGGTTTTGCTATTAGCCCTGATTACACATCTGTTTTTGCTAACATTCAGCATCCCGGTAATTGGCCTTATTCGTCCAATGCCGCTGAAAAAACGCCTGCGGGCACGACATTACGCCCTCGCGCCGCTACGGTCGTTATCCGTAAGTTAGATGGTAAAGAAGTCGCGGTATAAACAATTATGCTTGTGCGAGGTATCTTCTTAATATGAAGTTCCTATAAGTTAATTGCTACACATAAAAAATCCCCTCACTGTAGGGGATTTATTATTTAAGAAGATAGTTAACTAGCCTTTTTCAAAATAGATTAAATCCAACATCGATTAACTCTTACTACGACTTGCTTGTTCAAAGGCAAGTTCAAAAGCATCGGTAAAATCTGTAATTGGCAGAAGGTCCTCACGGCAACGGCGATTGCGGCCAAGTAAGGAAGATTCAACAAACAAATCAAACCAAGTACTTAAGGCTTTGCCATTAGCCGCTTCGCCAATCGCTCCTAAAGCCAATGATGCCACCTCGGCGGTGCCAAGTTGAAAATCATGACTACCTTTACGCAATGCATAGGTCGCGAGCGTGTCGGGATCGAAGGAAAGCAACGGCAGTGAGTGTAAGTAAGGACTCTTACGGAACATTTTAATCGCTTCACGCCAACTGCCATCAAGCAGAACAAGTAGCGGCCGTTTGCCTTCGGCCAATATCGACATCGGCACTTGGTTCAGTACGGTTTGCCCTTGCTCTGCATACTGGGCAGGAAACACTAAATAGGGTTGATATTGCGGCGAATTCAGCAAAGCAAGCAACTCAGCTTCAGGTTCTGTACGTGACCAAATATAGGCGTGGGTATCAGGAATAAGATCCGCTATGAGTCGTCCACTATTAGTCGGCTTTAACACCTCATCGTTATACATAATCAGCAGAAAACTGGCGTGAGTATCTAACTGACGGCGTAGCGCACAGGTACAGAACTGCTCACCTAAGAGGCATAATGGACAGCGGATCAGTTTTTTACCGCGGGCACCAAAGGGTTTAGTCGAAATAGACTTACGGTACTGATATAAATGGTGCACTGCATGGGGGGCTAAAGCCATAAAAACCAATTCTCTATCAAACTTATTAAGGATCGCGACCACATCAGTTAGCACTTTTTTATCGCGGTGGCGCAGTTTATCCCTTGGCCATCAATGGTGCAATCGCACAATACATTATCGTGATAAAAGGCCGGTGTCAGTGGTTGATGGTTTCATCTGCAGCCTAACGTCAGCGAGATAATTTAAGAGCACAGAGCAACCATCTCTTAAAAAAGCTGTAATGTATTAATCTGTGTTGCCACTTAGTATGCAACACTAAACCGACCAAATTAACGTTTAACTTACTTATTGGGAGAGTATTGAAACTAAATATCAGTAATGACTTAACTTAGTGTGGAATTGCCCTAATATCATGCGAAAATCTACTCTACAAATACAGTCTCAATGAAAGGTCAATTATGCACCCAAAAGCCCCGATCGCTTCTATACCGTTATTAAGCGGCGTACTGCTCACTGCTACGCTATTTTCTAATGTCACTACGGCCCAAACGCTTAATACCAAAGACATCCAGTCAATTGTAGATTCCGCAGTTAAACCACTGATGGCTGAGTACGCTATTCCCGGCGCAGTGATTGGCGTCACCATAGAAGGTAAGCAGTTTTTTTATCAGTATGGCGTCAGTTCTAAAACCTCTGGGCAAAGTGTGACTGAAGATACCCTGTTCGAGATTGGCTCTATCAGTAAAACCTTTACCGCAACACTGGCTAACTATGCACAGGGCGAAGGTAAATTAACGCTCACGGATATGGCCAGTGATTATATTCAAGCATTAAAAGGCAGTCATTTTGATAAGATTAGTCTCATCAATTTAGCCACCCACACAGCGGGTGATTTGCCGATGCAAGTTCCTGATAAGGTCACTAATAACGCAGAGTTAATGGATTACCTTAAGCATTGGCAACCGTCATTTGCCGCGGGAACCCACAGAAATTACGCCAATCCGAGTATTGGGCTGCTCGGCATGATTGCCGCGCAGAGTTTAGGGCAAACGTTTCCACAAGTACTTGAGCAAACACTATTTCCACAATTGGGCATGACAAGCAGCTACATTAACGTTCCGAGCAGTAAAATGGCAGATTATGCCCAAGGCTACGATAAGCAAGACATGCCAGTGCGAGTCAATCCTGGGGTATTAGCCGATGAAGCTTATGGCGTTAAAACCTCAGCCAAGGATTTACTGCAATTTGTTGAGGCCAATATGCATATACATTCGTTACCCAAACCACTGCAAACGGCTATTGATGAAACTCATACTGGATACTTTGATGTGGGCATGATGACCCAAGATATGATTTGGGAGCATTACTCATATCCTATTGATCTTGATAAAATACTTAAGGGTCACACTCAGAAAGTCGTATTTGGCAGTACGCCCGTTAAACCCATAGTGCCGCCCCTCGCGCCGCAGCAAAATGTGTGGATTAATAAAACCGGCTCAACCGGCGGTTTTGCCGCTTATGCAGCATTTATTCCCGCGCAAAAGCTTGGCATAGTATTGTTAAGCAATAAAAATTATCCCGTACCGCCTCGGGTGACTGTGGGGTATCAGATTTTAACGGGCATAGAGAAATTACAAAAATAGCATCTTGCTAGTCGCGACTATTAATGGAGATAAGGAGATAGGCCGATTCGCAATCTCCTTTCTTATTTGTTCCTTTTAGCGTGATTTTTTTAGGGTGGCTTGTATTAAGCACCTTATCCACTTACTTACCTCCAATCTCTTAATAGCCAATATTTTTAAGCAAACTCCCATGTAAGAAAATAGGCAGTGAAGGGTTAATCTGAGTATTAATTCATTTGCAACTCATCGACCTAGTTAACAGACAAATAACCTATCGTAAGTTTAGCTTTACAGCTTAAAATCAGGATAAAAACTTATGCATCGCATTAAAAATTATTTCGTTAAATCAATATGATTGACACTTGAAGTTACGCTTTTAGGGAGTAAGATGCGCGCAAATACCTTAAGTGACCTTTTTCGGAAATATCATGTCAGGCACGCCACATTCTCCTATTCATCACGATGTCGCTCCAGCGGCGAGTCAGTCTAGCCTACTGTTAATGATTGTCTTTATGGTCGCCTGTGGCCAAATGGCGCAGACGATTTTTGTACCTGCCCTTCCACAAATCGCACTCGGGCTCCATGTGGACGCCAGCCAACTACAAGCCGTGATGGCCTGTTACTTACTCTCCTACGGGATGTTTCAATTTGTGTATGGCCCAGTGTCAGATCGCGTTGGCCGCAAAATGCCACTCATCGTGGGTATCGCAATTTTCATTCTAGGCGCTGTATTCGCGGCGAAGGCCACAAGCTTTAACCAACTAATTATGGCAAGCCTTATCCAAGGATTAGGCACAGCCAGCGCAGGCGCATTGTGCCGTAGCATTCCCCGCGATCATTACTTTGGCGACCGACTGGTAAAATTTAATAGCTATGTCTCTATGGCTGTAGTGTTTTTGCCTTTGCTTGCACCATTTATCGGCAGCGCCACTGCGGCCTATTTTGGCTGGCAAGCCGTATACTGGGTATTAGCGGGATTCGGTGTCGCGGTCTGGCTGTTGTTAATCCAGAATTCAGATAATAACTGCGACACTCTAATCGAGGTGTAGAAGAAGCCAACTGCTGAAAAGTGGTACGCTTTATCTCGCCAAAGTAAAAGAGTATCACCATGAATTATCAACAATTGACCGAAGCAAGACGATACCAGATTTCCGTACTGTTAGAACAGGGCTTTTCGATAGCACACATAGCTAAATGCATTGATTGTCATCGCTCTAGTGTCTATAGGGAAGTTAAACGATGCCAAGGGCAATC